>JACDDG010000003.1 GCA_013817115.1 Parachlamydiaceae bacterium
CCTTAGCCCTCAGGGCCTACACTATGGGCTAGACATATACCGCTCCCTCTGGAGCTCCGGGCACATTACTGATGGTACGGTCGCCTATATTTTTTTGACGCATACAATATGCGGACAAAATTTGACATCAGATCCTAATCGCTTTTTCACCTTAATTTCCATTTTTGTGCAAACAAACCAATAATAAAGAATGAATAAAAATTTTTTTTGCTATGATATTGCAGTAGTGAAACTTTTAACTTAGTTACAAATTAATCTGTGCGGCCTTAATAATTGGCTGACTTTATAGAGAGCATATGAGTTTACCTGAAATAAACCAAATCATCCAACTGACAATTGAAGATTTCGGAAGTCATGGGGAAGGCGTAGGCCATCTTGATGGCTACACAATTTTTGTCGAAGGAGTTTTACCCGGAGAAGTAATCGAAGGGCGATTAATTCAGCGTCAGAAAAAATTTGGTCGTGCAACGCTTATTAATTTAATTAAGCCTTCTCCAGACCGTCAAAAGCCAATCTGTCAATTATTTGGTAAGTGTGGGGGCTGCCAGCTAATGCACCTTACATATCAGAAACAATTGCACATGAAACAGCAAAAAGTTATCGACGCCTTGCAAAGAATTGGTAAAATTAATGATGTTGATGTTCCCGTATGCCTGCCCTCGCCTAAGTCTTTAGCTTATCGAAATAAGATCCAACTCCCTGTTAGAAATGGGAGAACCGGACTTGCTCTCGGAATGTATGCTCATGCTTCTCATGAACTTGTCGAGCTTGATTCATGCCATATACATTGTTCCATGGGAGATGAAATCTTTGCAGAAGTAAATGCTTTGATCAAAAAATCAACTATTTGTGCCTATGATCCCGTAACGGGCAAAGGTGAACTGCGGCATTTGCTCATTAAAAGCGCCATTTACACTCAGCAAGCCTTGGTGATTTTAGTGACAAATGTCATTAAGCCTGAAAAAATGACTTCTTTAGCCGAGCAAATCATGTTGCGGTGCCCGCAAGTAAAAGGTGTTGTTCAAAACATTAATAAGCAGAATAGCAATACTATTTTATCAAATACATATCAGGTTTTAGCAGGCAGCGATCACATACAAGAAATGCTAGGCGAGCTTCGTTTCAAAATTTCTCCGGCATCATTTTTTCAAGTAAATCCCGAGCAGGCAGTGCTCTTGTATTCAAAAGCTGTCGAATTTGCAAATTTGGATGGCACAGAGATCGTTTTGGATGCTTATTGTGGAGTGGGTACACTTTCTCTATTTTTCGCTAAGCATGCTAAAAAGGTACTTGGAGTAGAGTGTGTTTCGGATGCTATTGTAGATGCTAAAGAAAATGCTGCTTTGAATGGCATAAAAAATGTTTCTTTCGTCTGTAAGCTTTCGGAAGATTATATCGCTTCTCTTTCAGCAGTAGATGTCGTGGTACTGAATCCACCTCGCAAAGGGTGTGAACCATCGGTTCTTCAAGAGCTAAAACGTTTGCGTCCTAAAACAATCGTTTACATCTCTTGCGACCCAAGTACACTAGCTCGAGATTTAGCCATTTTACGTGAATATGGCTTTGCCATTGAAGCTATCCAGCCATTTGATATGTTTCCACAGACGGCGCATGTGGAGTGTGTTGTTAAGTTAAAGAGTTAATGTAGTTCATTATGCAAGGGTGTTTATATGAACCAAGATATAAGATGGGAACAGCAATTCTCCAATTATTCTAAAGCTTTAATAGAATTGAAATCTGCAGTAGAACTTTCTAAAGTAAGATTGTTGTCTAAACTTGAAAAGCAAGGTCTCATTCAGTGCTTTGAGTATACTTATGAGCTTGCCTGGAAAACATTGAAAGATTAAGTTATATAAAAAATTCTGCTTCTTGCTGAAAGATCAAGGTATTTGCATGAAATTTGGATTGGAAGATCGAGTTATAGACCAAATCATTGATATACTTAAGACTTTTGTATTTATTGATAAAGCGGTACTGTATGGATCAAGAGCTAAAGGAAATTACAAAGAAGGTTCGGACATAGATCTATGTTTGTTTGGAAACGATATCGATCTTATCTTATTGCACAAAGTTAAGTTGACTTTAGACGACATTTTTTTGCCATACTCTTTCGATCTTTCAGCTTATAATCTTCTCAAAAATCCTGATCTCAAATCCCATATTGACCGTCGAGGAATTGTTTTTTTTACTGCAGTAAAAATAAGTTAATGAAAATTAATCAATAGCAATAGTGCATCTTAGCTCTTTTGGAATTCTCACATACATGTACGATGATAAATGAATTCAATCATTGCTCCTCACTGAAACGACCAAACCTTGAAATCTGTACGATCTTATATTAAACCCTGAATTGTTTAATAATTTCGTCTTCATCTTCTATTGGTACAATAAAATTCCAAATATGTTTTTGAAAATCTTTGCAGGACAGTAGAGCTAAAGATTCATTGAGTAATGATACATTAATTTTTAAAATTAGATAAATAATTTCTTTTGGAAAGATGAAAAAATTTGAATAGCCATCTTTAAAGCCCTCTAAAAGCACGATTTTTCTATCCAATTCAAGATTTTTTTGGTTTATTGAATATTTCATAACCGCTGCTGAATAAGAGTTTTCAAATGCTCGATTGAAAATCGAAAAAATATTAAATTTTGTATTATTATTATTAAAATAATTCTCAACGTCCTCAATAATTATACTATCGCTTTCGACATTGGTTGTTTTCCGTGGATGTAAGATGGTTCGCAAATTTTGACATATATTTGCGGAGCTATATTTTAATTCGAGAACGTTTCTACATAAAATAAATTTGTTAAAGGAGTCGTGGCTGCTGGATGATGGAGAATTCAGGAAATTTTGCATCATATTAATATATTTAAATTTAAAATTAATAATAACACTTAGAGCATTTATTTAAATATAATAAACGTGTCAAATATTTTAGGTGATTTCATAAGAAAGGAAGGGAACTCATCTTGGGAAGAAAAGTGAGCGAAAATTATTTGAAAACTTCAACACATATTATAATTTAATCATCTCCAAAAAAAATGGGTACGTGAAGAATTGTGACAGAGATTTATAAGGACAAACGATCTTAATGACAAAGGACAATAATGACACCAAAGACCATAACGACAAAAAAAATAACGACAAACAAAGAATAACTTACATTCTGATTACGTTTGGGCGATGTTTCGTCACTGATGAGCTCCCGTTGGCTGGAGCGAAGACCTGGGGTAAGAATTCGACATTCATTAAATTCATTGAATTTCTATCGTTAAATTGTTGCGCAAAAAAAGTAAACATAGTAACATATGAAATGTTATGTTTATTTTAGTCAGTTTTTATGTTGTAATATAGGTTTTATATGTTTAATTTAAGCGCCAACTGCTGTCTAGGTTATAAAGAATTTATTAGCCAATTGTTAGTTATAGAAAAATCTTTATAAAACGATGGATTAGTCGATAAAAAAGAAAAATAAATGATTTCTTTAAAAATACCGCGGAATATCTTGTTGACAAAAGAGGAAAAGAAGCAATTAATTTAGGTTCTATTACGGCCAAAATAGAAAAAATTTCGTCAGATGATAGGCTTTTAGGTAAATTCCGTGATTATTTAATCGATATCGTAAAGATTTGCGCTGAGAAAAGTGGCGAATTCACAGCTGAAAATATCCAAAACTTCGGCATAAAGGATAAGGTAGCTTTATTTGAGATAGCGAAACTCTGCGCTCAGCAAAGCGGGGACACAGCTAAATATATCCAAAAGTTCGGGATAATAGATGAGGGTGCCTTAGTCGAGATCGCAAAGCTCTGCGCTCAGCAAAGTGGCTTTTGCACAGCTTACTATATTAAAAACTTCGGGATAATAGAAGAGGGTGCCTTAGTCGAGATCGCAAAGCTCTGCGCTCAGCAAAATGGCTGGTGCACAGCTTGCTATATTAAAAACTTCGGAATAAAAGATGAGGGGCCTTAATCGAGATCGCAAAGCTCTGCGCTCAGCAAAGCGGAGCGGGCATAGCTGAAAATATCCAAGAGTTTGAAATAAAAGATGAGAATGTCTTAATCGAAATCGCAAAGCTCTGCTCTAAGCAAGACGTCTGTGCAACTGCTAAGTTTATCCAAAACTTTGGAATAAGAGATGAGGGCACCTTAATTGAGATCGCAAGGCTCTTCGCTCAGCAAAGTGGCGGTCGCACACTTCTATTTATCCAAAAATTCAGCATAAAAAATGAGAGCGTCCTAATTGAATTCGCAAAGCTCTCTGCTCAGCAAAATGGTTCGTTCACGGCTGAATATATTCAAAATTTCGGTATAAAAGATGAGGGCGCCTTAACCGAAATCGCAAAACTTTGCGCTCAACAAAAAGGCAACAGCACAGCTGAATATATCCAAAACTTCGGAATAAAAGATGAAGGCGTCTTAACCGAAATCGCAAAGCTCTGCGCTCAGCAAAATGGCAGGTACACAGCTTGCTATATTAAAAACTTCGAAATAAAAGATGAGGGGACCTTAATCGAGATCGCAAAGCTCTGCGCTCAGCAAAGCGGCCTAGGCACAGCGGAACATATGTGTGCAACAGCTGAGTTTATTCAAAACTTTGGAATAAGAGATGAGGGCACCTTAATTGAGATCGCAAGGCTCTTCACTCAGCAAAGTGGCGGTCGCACAGCTCTATTTATCCAAAAATTCAGCATAAAAAATGAGGGCGTCTTAATTGAATTCGCAAAGCTCTCCGCTCAGCAAAATGGTTGGTTCACGGCTCAATATATTCAAAATTTCGGTATAAAAGATGAGGCCGCTATTATTGATATCGCAAAACTATGCGCCCAGCAAAACGGCACGGGCACAGCTCTCCATATCAAAAACTTAGGAATAAAAGATGAGGGCACCTTAATAGAGATCGCAAAGCTCTGCGCTCAACAAAGCGGAGCTGGCACAGCTGAGAATATCCAAAACTTTGGGATAAAAGATGAAGGTGCTTTATTTGAGTTATTTTTGGTTTCTCTCAAATACGACAAGTCTGTTTATATGCAAATGAAAAATTTTAAGCCTCTTCCAGGTATAGTCAATAAATTAGCTGATCTGGTTGAGGTCTTGAAAAGTAGTGATGAAGAGGAAGCTCGTAGAATAATGTTGTACGAAACATTGAGTGAAATGGTTGAAAATTTTTCATGCTCAGATGAGATTAAAAATGCAATAAATGATCTAACTTCCGAAATCGCAAAATATAGCCCCCATGTTCAAAGAGAGGCAGCTATTTGGCTAGTGCATTCATTGCTATTAATGGAGAGGTCAGAATCGCAAACTATTGACTGGATTATTAGTAGTGGATTATTGCGTGAGCTCGGCAATTTGCGTCATCCTAATCTTAGTCATTTGTTTACTACCGGTTTATTCGAATTAGGCGCCAGCAAAAATAAGCATGAATGGGAAGACTTTATAAACCGCACAAACGGTCTCAATGGGCTCAGTCTCTTGGCAATTCCCCTTTTTGAGATGCAGGAACAAGGGGTAAACAAACAGCTAATTTTTAAATTTATTAATTATTTAAGTTCTCTCGATATAAGCGGACATGCGCCACTTAAATCGGTATTTGCTGTAAGAAATCTTTTGGAAGCTGTCCAATTGCTTTCATCGACAGATATTCTTACCCCTGAAAAAAAATCTTCTGGTTTTGCAAAATTTTTTCCTAAACCAAAAAAGATGATCAAACACAAATTGAAAAAAATGCCGTTGCAGCAAAAGGGCTACTCCAATTGAAAGATACACAATGGACAGATTCAGAAAAGGACAAAGGGGGGTGTTTCAGATAAATATGAAGAAATATTTGGAAGTAGCCGCAATTCTAGCGGACTTATTACCTATGCCGCAGGCCTTAAAACTTTAGGGGAACAGGAAGTAATGGATTGTCTTGGTCGGTATGTAGACCTTGTTTTTTTCGGGACATTTAAAGAGGTGCGTTATGACACCAAAAACAATCCTCATCTAGCCAAAGTATTAGAAAAAAGACCTGATATTTTGGATAAATGGAAGCAAGAAGAGAAGGTAAACTTCGCAGAGATACATTCAGAAGGGATGGCTAAAGATGTTTTTAATATAAAGGCATGGCTAAGAACAAAATTAATCGTTCACAAGCATCTTGGGGAAGAAAATTTATCCTATTTTGAAAAATACCTTAATGCTGAATCCGATGAAATAAGAAAAAGTATTTCATCAGAATTAAAACAAGAATGGGAAAAAAATGTGGAAGGTAAAAAAAAGCAGGAAGTGAATCAAAGTCCTATTTTATTAAATTTGAAGTTCCAAATGGAGTGTATTAAATTGATAAAGGTAGGTACTGTAGAAAACATTAAAATGCTTAAAAATAACTTTCAAGAAATAGGAAAAATTATCCTTACCTCGCAATACAAGAACAGCGAGTTTGCAAATGATGTAAATGGTTTTATTGAATCAATAGAAATGAAAAAAGAAACAGTCGATGAAAGTCATTATCAAGCGATAATCACAGATGACCCCATTGATTTGCTCCTCTGCGGTACAGATGTCGCGGGTAGCTGCCAGAGACTAGATGGGGGCGCCAATCTCAATAAGGGGTTACTTGGCTACTTAATGGATGGCAAGAACCGGCTACTAGTCATTAAGGAGAAGAATGAAAAGATTGTTGCTCGCTGCATGCTAAAGCTATTATGGGATGGTGAACAACCGGTATTGTATCGGGAGGACTTTTATCCTGATACATTAACTAAACTGCAGCGTGATGCGCTTGAACACCTCGCAAAAAAGCTCTCAGTAAAATTGAATGTACCCCTTACAAATAGCTCTGAAGGTGCACCCTACGGAAGAAAACTACATTCTCTTGGAGGGCCTGCCCCTTACGAATACACTGATGGTGGTGGCGGTGTTCAAAAAAATGGGATTTATACGATCGAAGGAGCCAAACAGATTCTCTAATAATTAGTTAAATGCCGAAGAGTGTTCAAATTTTGGATTTTTGGCTTTGAGAAAGCCCCGGAATTAAGCGATCACAGCCGACTTAATATTATAATATGGGGTCGTTTTTGATCGCTTAATCGAGGGAGCTTTCTTTGCCAAAAACCAAAATTTGAACGCACTTCGGTATAACACAATGTGGTATGCCGGCAATATAGAACTTGCTACAGCTACTTGGCTTTGAACTATAAGATTTTTTTAATAGTATTTTTTTCCATGGCATTACGAATTTGCCCGCTAAAATCATTTGTAAATATCATAGTTTTCCATATGTTTAGCTTGAAATTCTCACACGAAAGAAACCTTGTCAATGAGTTCAAAATGATCAAAATTATATCTATAATATCTTTAGGCATCTTTATCCCATAAATATCAGATTTAGAAAATAGAGAATTGCAAAGCAATAAAGACGTTTTCTTCATTGTAATCTTTGAAATCTCGTTGGTAGCTTGAACATAAGAGTTTGAAAAAGAAGGGAAATAAATAAATTTATTGTCGAAATTTATTGAATTGTTTAACAGGTATTCTCGTATTTTTTCAACCAGTTTTAAATCAGCTTCGTCATAAAACGTAGTAATTTTTGGATCGCATAAATTACCAAAATGTTTTCTCTGAAATTTAAATTTATCGTATGGGGTTTCAAAGATTAATCCAATAGATATATTCATTTTACTTCCATGTTTTGAATGATTTTACTAGCATACTCAACTTCCATCAAAAAAAGGCCGTGCGCAGGTGCGCCTTTGCCCGTTAACTCTCGATCTTTGGCCTTGAACAGGCGTGGGATGTCACTTAGTTGAAACTTGCCAATTGCTACGTTCACAAGGGTTCCGGTAATGTTCCGCACCATTCTATAGAGAAATCCGTTTCCTTTAAATTCTAAACGCACTCCTCCTTCTTCAACTACTACCTCTAAACTGTAAATGGTCCGAACGGCATTTCGCGATGCGGCTCCGCGGAGGCTGTCATTTGCAAAACTCGTAAAGTCGTGGGATCCTACAAAGTATTGCGCACCTTGACGTAACAGTTCCACATCGAAATGATGGTGAATGTGCCAACTATATTGCCGAACAAACGGATCACGAATTGGGTCCAAGTGCAAATGATAGTGATAAATTTTACCTGTTGCACTATAACGGGCGTGAAATTTTAAAGGAACTTCTTCAATAGCGATTACACGGATATCCTCCGGTAGTAATCGATTAAGAGCATGTTGGAATCGAAATAAATCGAGTCGATCTTTAACTACAAAGTGGGCAACTTGACCCTTAGCATGCACGCCGGTGTCTGTTCTACCGGCGCCAATAAGGTGTGTCGTCGTCTGAGTAATCTTCTGGACTTCTCCTTGAATAATCTCTTGGATGGCAATTCCATTTGATTGAATTTGCCACCCGCTGTAGTGAGTACCATCGTAGGTAACAGTTAATTTATATTTATGCTCAGCGGTCATAAAAAAAGAACATTAAGCATGGATATTTTTTTCTGCCATGCTAATTTTTCTGCGTAAAATTTCGTCATCAGTAGCTAATTTCTCGATGTTTTTACAAGCATGGATAAGCGTGGAATGCTTCCTTCCAAAATAAGCAGCCAAGATTTCTAAGGATTCTTTAATCAGCTTGCAAGCAAGGTACATTGCCACTTGTCGAGAAAGTGCAATATTTTTGGTGCGCGTTTCGCTTTTGAGCTCACTGATACGCACTTCAAAGACTGCGGCTACGCTTTTCAGAATTTGTTCCACAGAAATTTTCTGACGCGGGGTGTGTTGAAGCATTTCATGCAGCGTTTTTTCAACTAGATCTTCAGTGATCGACATGCCCAGCAAACGACTTTGTGCGCTTAGACGGTTGATTGCTCCCTCGAGCTGACGCACGTTGTTATAAATGTGTTCAGCAATGAAAAATGCAACATTATTAGGAATTTGAAGTCCCTTCTGCTGAGCTTTATACTGTATAATAGCTACCCTAGTTTCAAGTTCAGGGATGCCAACATGCGCTACAAGACCCCACTCCATTCGGGCAATCATTCTTTCGGAAAGTTTTAATTGGGATGGTGGCTTATCGCTAGTGATGACAATTTGTTTGTTTTGATTGATAAGTGTTTCAAATGTATTGCAAAATTCTTCTTCAAAATTTAAACGATTTTGTAAAAATTGGATATCATCCACTAGCAAAACATCGACATCAGAACGATAAAAACGCTTCATACGATCGACAGATTTGTTGCGCAAGCTATCGACTAAGTCATTGATAAAGGCTTCTGTAGTGATGCATTGAACGCGCAGTTTTTTATGATGTCCGATTAAGTAATGGCCTATGCTATGCAAGATATGAGTCTTACCTAAGCCCACGCCTCCATGGATAAATAGAGGATTATAAGATTGAGCCGGTCGCATCGCAACGCCCATCGCCGCAGACTTTACAAATTGGTTATTTGGACCTTCAATGAAAGTGTCAAAGCAGTAATTTTGATTTAACTTTATATCCGAAATTGGCAGATCATTAGTTTCGATTATAATAGGTGCCGGCACGTCAGTTGCATGTTCGACTTTAATCGGTGTCGCAATTTTAAATTCTATAGCAAGTTCATCACTGCTGTTGATAGGAAGGAAAGAACGCAAATCTTTTTTGTAGTTGGATAAGAGATATTCTTTAACAAAAATATTTGGAACTTCTAAAACAATATGTTCTTCCGTAGATTCAAGAACTTTAATCGGAGCCAACCAATTTCCGTATGCAGTCGCTGAACAATGTTTTTTCGCAAAAGTCAAAAACTGATTCCACGCATCGGATGTCTCAAGCAAAGTCATAATTTTATACCTTTAAAAGTTGTGAACAATGTTCCCATATGTAATTCTGAGCCGTTTTCTTTAAAAAAGTTAGCACGCCGAACCTTAGCCTGCAAGCACAAAAACACACTCGTCCGTTAAACCGTTGATACTTAAAAATAAGCAGCCAAAATTAGCAACATTCAAAATTAACATTTGATAGGGCGTAAATTTGCTAAACCCCTTTTTTTTCCATTATTGCCGACTTTTCTTCATTTTCCCAAACACCATCTAGTTCAAATTTCAGTTTTAGTAGCACTGAAAGATTAAAAATAAGGTGTAGCATAAAATTTTTAAAATTAAAGGGATTCCCCCTTTCGCTACAGCAATAAGCTCCTTTTTCGGGCATAAAATTTTATGCTTTAGCTATTTTCAAAATATATGTTATGGATTGAGAAAGAAGGATGATGCGCTATGGCGGTTAAAAAACTCAAACAAATCCACGATCAAGAAATTCTGCAATTGCAAAATCAGTTACAGTTTTTTTGGGAGCAAAGATTTTTACAGCAAAATTCTGCTTCTTCTTCACCTATTTCTTTGCGATACGATTCCAATGGCTCCTATACTACACGAACTAAATCATATAAGAAAGGGTGTTTTGAGCTAAATTGTTCATCTTTAAATCGGGTTATAGAAGTTGATCTTGAAAGACGAGTGGCAATTGCTGAGCCACGCGTTTCGATGGAAGCTCTAATTCAAGCTACTCTCCCATACGGTTTAACGCCTGCTGTAATTCCTGAATTGAAGGGCATTACTGTAGGGGGAGCGATCGTAGGAATGGCAGCGGAAAGCGCTTCTCATCGCTGGGGAACTTTTAACGATACATGCAGTGCTTTGGAATTTTTAACTGCGAATGGCAATCTTATGCGTGTTACACCTACCGAGAATCCCGATTTATTTTACGGTTTTGCAGGTTCATATGGTTCTTTAGGAGCGTTAGTTTTAGCCGAAATTAAATTAATACCGGCAAATGAGTGCGTTCATTTGCGATATACTATTTTTCCCAATCCATCCCAATGCGTGGCAGCACTTCTATTGAGATCTCGCGCTGAAAACGCCCCTGACTTTTTGGATGGGATAATTTTAAATAAAAAATTAGCGGTGATGATTGAGGGAAATTTGGCGTCGAAAAGCTCAGTTTCCACAAATATACCTCACTTTTCAACCCGTCCACTTAATTCTCAGTTTTATTATCAACATGTACAACAAATTGCCGAAGGTAATTCGAAAGGATTTTTTGAAGAAGTGATGAGTCATAGAGATTATTATTTTCGTTATGATTTAGGTGCATTTTGGATAGGGGCTTATATCTTTCACTTGCCCTTACTACGAGGTTTGATAGTGGAAGGAATTCTTAACTGGAGTTCCCCGAAGTACGATGGATTCACTGAGTCAGAGGTGCGACGGTTTCATAACATACCTGATCAAAATGGCATATATCGTGCTCTTTTTAGACCGATAACAAATTGCAAGAATTTATGTAAAATGTTGCATAAGTCAGAAAAATGGGTGAAGAGTCGTTTTATGATCCAGGATTATTGTATTCCTGGAAACAAGGCTTACTCTTTTCTGGAGCAAATTTTAGATGATCCGGGGATATATCCCATGTGGCTTTTGCCTATAAAGGGTACTAAGTCACCACAAATTTTTGCTCCTCATTTGCTACCTGATTCAGATAAAGAAGAAAAAAAGGCCAGTGAAAAGGAGGAAAATAGTCATTTTATAAATTTTGGCTTATATGGAATCCCTAATTATTCTGGTCCCGTGGAACAAATTACAAGAAAACTTGAGCAAACTATTCGGTTATTGGGAGGGAAAAAGGTTTTATACAGTCATTCTTATTATTCGCGGGAGGAGTTTTGGGAGATCTATTCGCATGCATCATACAAAGCTTTAAGGGAAAAAACTGGGGCGGAGGGCTTTTGGCATGACATTGTAGACAAAGTGCTTTCTATTTAAAATCATACCAAGGACCCATGCAAATGCTTCAACTCAATACTGTACTTCATTATTTGAACGCTCTTCGGTATACTCCCTTGATTCACTTTCCTTGAAATGCTATGGTCACAATAATTTTTAATCTTAAAAAAAGAGTGAAAAATGCAGACCAACAATTCTAATTTTTCTCAGACCCATAATCTCTCCAGCCCCCCCCTACATCTACCTCTCCTTAATCCAACGATTCACAACCAAATGATTGTTGATCGTACTTATGAAGCCGCGGCACATAAAATTTTAGCTCACAAGAACTACAGAGAGTTTATTAATGAGGAAAATTCTACAAAAAAAAACATTGAAACAAAGTTTACTCATGATTTTTATCAAGCAATCAAAGAAATAACAAATGTTACTCCACAAGCTTTGTCTCCTAAGTATTTAACACGCAATAAGGATACGAATCATGAGCTCTTCTACATGTTACAATGGAAGCGTATTTTTCATGTTTTTAGCTTAGACGGTTGGTTGACTCTACAAGACAACTCAGAGCTAAGGCTAAAAGGCTTCACGGATGTTTGGGCTAAATCTGTGTTAATAAGCAGTTTTGAGGATTTTGCTTTGTCTAATCAAAATTTAGTTAGCACAAGTTTAAAAAGATGGGTAACTAAGCCCCTTTTAGATGCCACACAGCAAAGAAAATTCAAAGATTACAATCATTACTACCCCTTCGCCATTTTTTCAGGTTGGAACGGACACAGCATTAACATTATTCTTTATAAAAACTATTTTGTTTCATGCAATCGCGGAGATGACTGCGGCCAACATTCCGGGTGGACAATTTATCAGATTGGTAGTAAAAAAAACCTTACTGAAGAATTTATTGAATCTCTTGAAAATACCAATGGGTATGATAAAAGCAGTTATATCTCAAATGAAAAGATAATAAAACATCTCAATGCTGAAGAAATTTATCATTGTAATATGAAAAGTCAAACCGTAGGTAATTGTACGTATACAAGTGCAAAAGCTGCCATCTTAGCTTTGTTAACACTTTGGGAATTAAGTAAAAATTCAATGAATGGACATTTTAATGCAAAAATGGTTGAGAAAGCAGTTGAGAATGCTAAAAAAATATATAAACCTTTTACTAATTTTGATAGACAAGAGGTGCTTAATGATTTCATAGCTGATTTAGAAATTTACGATAATAGAAGAAATGATGACAATGCAGTACCCACTTTTTATAAAGATGCAATTGATAAAATAAAGGTTATCTTCGCTGAAAAAATATACTTTTATGAAAATATTTTTACTTTTGGTCATAAAATAGGCTGGGAGAGATGGCTTCATTTTAATCAATGTTTACCAAATATATCAGCTTTTGCGTCTTCGAACGAAAATACATTAAGAAATATTATTTCACTTATTTTTTGTAATATTACTAAAAATGATATTGCACATCGGTTATCCACATTATTAGCTGAATTTAATAATTCAAATACAATTGCCATCATTCTTGAGCAAATAAACCTACATGGCTTAATAACGGAAGAACAAAATTTTAGAATTATTAGCGAATTGGAAGAAATGGGGAAAAGTATATCACATGGACTCCAAGTAAGTTTATGTAGAAGTTTTAATAAACGAATTGAATTAATCTATAAGCTTATAATGAAAGAAAATTTTGAAATTAAAAATTTTATTAGAAAGCACGATTTTCAAAAACTAGGATTTATCAATGATATTTTAAAGTGTAAAAATCCTTTTGAAAAAATAGAACTAATTAGAGAGATTGCTTTGCTCGGGTCGGGTGCAAATTTAAAAATTGAATCTTGTTTTGATAAATTATTAATCATAGAGAATATTATTGAATGTAATGTGATAAAAGAACGGATCGAATTAACTGAAAGGGTAAGTTCCTTAGGTGATTGGGCAATTCAAATTTTAAGGGAAAAATTTAACGCTTTGGGTTTTCTTGAAGATATAAATAAAGCCAAATATTTTTATCAGCGTCTCGATTTTACTAATAAAGTTGGTTCTCTCGGAAATTGGGCAAGCGATGAAATAGGAGCTCATTTTAAAGATTTAGGATTTTTAGAAGATATTACGCAGGAAAAGTCATCAACGCTAAAAATGACGTTTTGCCGTCTAATACCTTCATATGGCCAGTGGGCAGTGCAAGATATTATTCAGTCTTTGACTGAATGTAAAAATTCCATGGAATTTGATGCAATTCCAGATGCATTAATTAAACTAAAAAAGAAACGAAAGCATGAATCAGAAACAACCCAACCTGATAATCTCAAACTGGTATTCAAAAAATTTAAAAAAGGTTGATCTGGTCGCAGTTGACTGCCTCATTTTGGCTTCCACACATTTTTTCTTACTATTTCTTGCCTTTGCATCTATGCGTTTAAAATGCCCCAAATTGCTCTTTCGAATTTCAACCGCTTGAGCTTTGTTCGCTATTGAAGGCTATAGACCTATAGACGGGCAGAATAATATGATTAAAATGCACGATTGTAAATTCATGAGAATTATTTTATGCTAGAATGAGTTGCGTATAAACATTTCAAAAATTTCAATTGTTTGAATTCGCTCGATTTTTTTAGAAGCATAGTGTATTATCAGATGAGATATATATATATTAAAATCCTTCGCCATCCCAAACATGAGTCCATGATGCAACAAAGAATTAGTCTCACAATTATTGAATATTTTAAAGTTGCCATTCTGGCAGCCTTCCCACAACTTTCCGACGAAATTTCATTCCCCCTTGAAATTGTACAAGCTTCGCAAGTTAAATTCGGCCATTATCAATTTAATTCTGCGATGAAACTTACAAAATTGACTGGTTTACAACCTCGCGCTATTTCAGAAGCCATTGTGGATAAGTTGAACAAGATTCCCTCAATTGATCAAAAAATCACCAAACTAGAGATCGCAGGTCCAGGCTTTATAAATATTACGTTAAATCCGCAATTTATCAGCCATGCAGTCGATGCGCAACTTAAGGAACCTCACTTAGGCATTCCATTACTTGCCTCTTCTGTAATGCAGCGTGTCATCATCGATTTTTCCTCTCCGAACACGGCTAAAGAAATGCACGTAGGTCATCTTCGTTCTACGATCATCGGAGATTGTCTTGCTCGCCTTTTTGAATTTTTAGGTTATGATGTTCTTCGCTTAAATCATATTGGAGATTGGGGTACTTCTTTTGGAATGTTGATTGCCTATATGAAAGAAAATGCTCCTGAAATTATAGAAAGGAAAGTTACCACAAATCTCCCACAACTAATGGCTCTCTACAAAGCTTCTAAAGCACGTTTTGATGTAGATGCTGATTTTAAAAAGCGCTCCCAGCTCGAAGTGATTGAATTTCAAGGGGGTAATTCTCAAAGTTTAAAAGCATGGGAAATAATCTGCGATATCTCACGCAAAGCTTATCAGGAGATTTACGACCTACTAGATGTGAAATTAATTGAACGCGGTGAGTCCTTTTATAATCCGATGCTATCCGATGTTGTTGCAGATCTTGAATCTAAAGGTATTGTAAAGTTATCGGATGGAGCAAAATGTATTTTCATTGATGGATTCCTGAATCGAGATGGAGATCCTTTACCACTGATGATTCAGAAAGCCGATGGTGGCTACAATTACGACACAACAGACATGGCTACCATCAGGCAGCGTATCCGTCAAGAACATGCAGATCGCATTATTTATGTTACGGATGCTGGACAAGCCATTCATTTTCAACAAATATTTAAAGCGGCAGAAATGGCCGGTTATCTAGATCGGAGTAAGGTTGCAGTAGATCATGTACCATTTGGGCTTGTTCTTGGAACAGATGGAAAGAAATTTCGTTCTCGCTCAGGTGATACAGAACGCCTTATTGATTTATTGAATACTGCAATTGAGCAAGCGGATAAAATCTTTTCTGAGCGCTCACCCGATCTTTCAATCGAAGAAAGAAAAGGCCTAGCCAAAGCGTTGGGGATCGCTGCTGTCAAATACGCAGATCTCTCTAACCACCGAACGAGTGATTATACTTTTAGCTACGAACGAATGCTACGCTTCGAAGGCAATACTGCAGCGTACTTGATGTACTCCTATGTTCGTGTCGCAGGCATTAAACGAAAAATTAGGCTAGATCCTGAAATCATTGCTAAAACTAGCTCTATAACATTGGAGCATCCTGCTGAACTATCTTTAGGTCTTCATTTAGTCCAATTTGCTGATACTTTAGAGCAAATGACTAAAGATTTATTACCGAATCGCTTAACTGAATACCTTTACACATTGGCTGAAAAATTTAACGTGTTTTTTAGAGATTGTCGCGTGGAAGGATCTCCGGAGCAAAACTCTCGCCTACTTTTATGTGAAACAGTCGCTGCAATTTTGCGGCAGGGTCTAACTATTCTCGGCATCCAGGTCGTTAATAAAATGTAATAAATTTTAAATATATCCGGTATATGGCATGTCCAAATTTTGGTTTGGTCTTAAATTAACTTTTTTACTAGCTCTGGCTTTACTGATATTTCTCTGTATTTTTTGGACTCCTATCTCTTCCTATAGTTTGGAGTGGTATGTCAAAAAGAAAGTGGAGAAAGAGCTGGGCGATGTATTGCACATTGAAAATGTCGTATGGGAAGACGGCGTTTTATTATTTATCCACCCTACGCTATCTTCCAAATCATCTGATGACTCACAGAAAAAAAATCTAACTTTCCAGGCTGGAAGTATCGCTATTTCCTACGATTATTCTTTATGGGAAAGAAAAATAAATTTCAGTTTAAAATTTGTTGATCCTATTTTTACGATGAATTCAAAAACAGAAATGATTTTGAAAGCAATGCTCATGGGAAAGTCTAAAAGAGCTAAGTTCATCTCCCTCCAATGGCAACTCTCAATTCCAAATGGAACATTGCAGAATAGCGATCTTTCGCTGCCCTTTTCTTTAGAGATCGCTAACGGTAAAAAATCCTCCGGAGATTTTTTAATGCAGTTTGGGGGCAAGCCCCCATTTGATGGCGATAATAAAATGTTAGCGAAGAGTAGTGTGCAAGGCCACTTCTTCTCGGAAACCCCGGGTGAACAGATCATTGATTTAGATTTCGATCAAACCCCTCTACCAATACTTGCAAAGGGTCTTGGGTTATTAAATATTCACCTGGGAAATCTACAGATTAATTCTGGAGTAGCTAACGGGAATTCACGAATAAAATTTAAAAAGAAACAACTCCCACAGTTCTGTGGAGAGTTAGTTTTTTTAGATGTAGGTATTGTAGATCCAACCGTCAAATTTTCTAGTAAAATATCCAAAGCTGTATTAACTTTTCCTAATGACCCTTCTGATTCTTTGAAAACATTTCCTGGAAAATTCGAATTGCAAGGGCCTTCTCATTTTTCTCTTGGAAAAGGGTTTCAAGTTTCTTCCTTAAAAGGGGGCGCTAGTCTTGATTCCAAGGATGCTATTGATTTGAATTTTGAGGGGTTGTGTCACTATGACAATCAATTATGCCTTTTTAAGCTCGGTGGAAAAATTGCTTCATTTCTTGAACCGATGAATTGGAAGGTCAGTCCGCAAACAATTAATGCATCTATAGAGATGCCCACAGGAAAGCTTTTAGCGGTTGAATATGCCGACGAGATCGCCAAGGTGCACTTCACTGGAACTCCACTTTACTTAGCAAAACTAATGCCTGATCTCATTAAAAAAGGCATTCAGAAGCAGTTTGGAGAAGAATTGTTATCGTTTAATGCGCAAATAAAAAAAAGAAATGATTTGTTTGCTGTTGATGCTACTGCCGAAATAACTGACAGTAAAGAGCTCGGTCGGCATACGATGAAGCTCGGCTTTGATCTTATTAAAAACGCTGATTCGAATGCCGCGGGAATCGGTGGCTTCATCGTTGATGCTGGTTGGTTTGTCGGCAACGATTTTCCGATCACAAAATTTGTAGAACCCTTCTTACCCAGTAATACATGCATTTTAGACGGCAATATTAACTTTCAAGGAACATTTGATGCCGATGCCTTAGCAGTGAGATATCAGGCCAAAAAGCTAATTTTTGAAAATACATTTCTTCATATGATTGCTTCTTCACAAGAAGATGAAGCAGATTTTAAGAATGAAATGGCTGTCGTTGGAAAGCACTCAATTGATTTTTTACAAAATAAAGATTGGGGCGAGGTTCTTGTCAAAGGAGGAAAAGTTCTCAACAAGAAAAGCCAGCTTTCTTGCACTGCTATCAGCACTTCAATCTCATTTGCAGATAAAAAAATTGAAGCAAAACAATTTGAGGGATATTGCTGCGATTTATTTCTTTCAGGAAATTTGAGCATAGATTTAAATAATCCTTTGCCTGGACATTTTGGAGCATCGTTGGCTATCAATTCTTTTAACGGCACAGTTTCCAATTTTCAACGTCTTATTTCTCAGTTAAGCGTGATAAGCCCGTTGACTACTTTACCCTTGCAAGGAAATATTTATTTGGGAAAGGGTCCTCATTTTGTAGATTTAATTTTTTCCCCTGATGGGGTTGATGTGCAAACACAGCTTTCAGGGTCTCTTTCAGAGGGTATCCTGGATATTTATTCTGAAGAATATGCTTTAAAAGAACTGAGTTTTGATTTTAGTTATGATCTTAAAAGTAACTCATTATTATGTGATAATCTTCAAGGTTCTTTATTTTTGGGGAAACCAGAAGAAGCTGAAGAATATGATTTAACCGGTAATTACATTTATTTTAGAAATTTTACTGAACAACAAGCGGAATTTGATGTTGTCGTAGTTGATAAAGATAATGATGAGCTTCTCAGGCTTTTTGGAAATACTCATCGTGAGGGGCAGAGTAAGGATTATGATAATCTTTTGTCTGTTACTGTTAATAAAGAGCTCTCTCATATTAATGGTTCTCCGCCAAACGCCTTTGAACTTACTTTGAATAGAGAATTTCAATTAGATCATTTTCATCTCAATATCACTTTGCTTCTGCAGCAAATGGCAACCACTTTGCGTGGATTTAATAAAACTAAAATTTGGCGCGATCTTGGAATCCCTGATGATACTTGGATGGCCCTTGAAAGGAATCAAGGGGCATGCTCAGTCGACTTAAAATATGATAAAGATCAATCTGATTTCTTATTTGCTTTCAAAGGTTCAGATCTTAGTATTGACTCTTTTCCTATAAAAAAATTCCTTCTTACCGGCAAAAAACAGGGAAATGTATGGTCCATTGAACAGCTACTGATAGACAGAATCTCCATTGCAGCTGATATCATTAAGGAAAATCAAAAGTGGATTTTTAATTTCTTGGGATTGCGGTGGGATTCATCTTGTCTTGTTGGGCTGAAAGGTGAATATTATGCTGATCAAAAGATCTTTTTGGGAAACATCAATCTTTTAGAAATGGATCTTCAGGCTTTAAAAGACCTGCCTCAATTGTCAGAATTTGTAAATAAATGCCAACCCCGTGGAACATTTAAAGCTACGGGACAAATTCAACTTTCGCAAAGCGAAAATTCTAAATGGCAGATGGATGCTTTACTTAACACAGGAATTGTGTCACCGCGTCTCATGGATTTAGCTTTCGAGGACATCAACCACGTTCCATGTCATTTTGTTTCTAATGAAGGGATCTATTTTAAAAAACTACTGATTCCCCTAAAAAATGATGACAAAAAAGATTTGGGAAATAATCTGGCACAAATTGTACTCCCTATTTCTGGAC
>JACDDG010000270.1 GCA_013817115.1 Parachlamydiaceae bacterium
CCACAATTGTACGCCCTCGACTCGTTGATGATGAAAATTGTAATTCAGCCCACTATCATCTTGCAATGCAACAATTACTAAATGTCCCTGCTTTCAGCCTTTCCACAGCTTCCAGAATATTTTCTCGATGACCAAACGCTGTAAAACGGACATACCCTTCACCGGCTTCTCCAAAACCGGATCCCGGAGTCGTTACAATGTGTAATTGCTCAAGAAAATTTTGGAATACATCCCAGGATTTTTGTCCTTTAAATCTTACCCAAAGGTAGGGTGCATTCACTCCTCCAAATACTTCATGCCCTAAATTTTCAAGCGCTTCTTTGATTATGCTGGCATTATCAAGGTAATATTTTGTTAAAGATTTAATCTCTTCAAATCCACTTTCTTCAAAAACTGCGCAACCTCCTATTTGAGCTATATTGGATGCTCCATTAAAAATGGTGGATGTAATCCGATTCCAATCGGCTCTAACAGAAGATCCATCGTCATACTTAAGTTCTTTAGGAATCACTGTCCACCCGAGTCGCACTCCGGTAAAACCCGCTAGCTTCGAAAAGGAACCGATTTCAATTGCCACTTCACGGGCTCCTTCAATTTCAAAGATAGATTTTGGAAGCGATGGGTCCTGGATATAGTTTGCATAGGCTGCATCAAAAATAATAATCGAACGATTGTTTGAAGCAAACTTTACAAGTTCTTCTAATTGCGATTTGGTTGCCACTGCTCCTGTGGGGTTATTAGGAGAGCAAATATAGATTAGATCAGTTCGAGGAACTGTCGTTAAATCTGGAAAGAAATCATTTTCAGGGCAACATGGCATCGAAATCACTTCCGTGACCCCTTGAATTAAGCTGCCTTCGATATACACTGGATAGGCTGGATCTTGCACTGCTATGGAAATATCACTTCCAAAAAGCATCTGCAATCTCCCTATATCGCACTTAGCTCCGTCAGAGACAAAAACTTCGTCGGCATTCACTTGATTTGTATAGATTTTCTGAGCAATTTTTTGGCGTAGAGTTTGTATCCCTTGCTCAGGGCCGTATCCTGAATATGTTTTTTGCATTCCGAGATTTGAAGAGGCTTCTTCAAGGACCTGTACAATAGATTGAGGAATAGGTTCTGTTGTATCTCCAATCCCTAGACTAATAATGGAGGCATCGGGATTTTTAGCAAGAAATTGTTTTTTACGAGAATTTATTTCAGGGAAGAGATAATTAGCTTTTAATTGCGTCATGTTTGGATTTCTTTTCATTTTAAATATCCCTGGTGCATTAATAATTCGGCATTAAGGATACCACCACCGGCAGCACCCCTAATTGTATTATGAGATAATGCCACAAATCGAAAGTTAAATACATTACAATCCCTTAAGCGACCCACACTCACGCTCATTCCATTTCCTGCATTTCTGTCTTGACGGGGTTGAGGCCGGTCAGATTCTTTGCAGTAAATGATAGGTTGGCGGGGAGCGGACGGAAGGTTTAGCAATTGAGGAAGCCCTTGGAAATTTTCCCACAGTTCCAAAATGTGTTTTTTTAGGGGAGTAAATTCAAATTGAACCGACACGCATGCCAAGTGCCCATCTATCACCGGAACACGGTTGCAATGGGCTGAAATTGTAATGTTATGTGAATCTGTAATGCCGTCTTCACCAACGTCCCCCCATATTTTCAAGGGCTCTTGTTCTGACTTTTCTTCTTCGTTACTTATATAGGGGATGACATTGTCAATAATCCCTAGAGAAGAAACGCCGGGGTGTCCTGCTCCACTTACGGCTTGTAGAGTCGTAATCAGGAGTTTTTGCACTACAAATTCTTTATGCAAGGGAGCGAGTGGAATCATGTAGCTTTGCAATGAACAATTTGGCTTTGCGACAATGAATCCTCTGTCCCATTTCCGATTTTTTTGCTGAATGGGAATTAATTTAATATGATCCGGATTTACTTCAGGGATCAGCACAGGGACATCTGCAAAGTATCGATGGTAAGCAGCGTTAGAGATAACAGGGATTCCATTTTGTGCATATAGCTCTTCATAAAGACCGGCGGCCTCATGACTAATTGCTGAAAAAACAAAACTACACGATTTTTTTGCCTGTTGAATATCATTGATATTTGTGATGGGTAAATTTATAAAGCGATCAGGGATTGGAGCATTCATATGCCATCTTCCCTCTACAGCTTCACCATAAAATTTCCCCGCCGATTGCTCTGATGATGCCAGAAAACTAACTTCAAACCAGGGGTGATTAACTAAAAGTTGAAGATATTGTTGGCCAACCATTCCGGTAGCTCCCAAAATTCCAACTGAAATTTTTTCCATTATCAAGCCTTTTATATTTGCGATGCGACAACTATTACTGTTAGGCAACCAACTAACTAATTAATTTCATTTGCACTAGTGATTGATGCAAAATATCTAGATTTTTAGTTTCCATTTTATATAAGGGGAGGCGGCAGTCACCGGAAGGCATTCCGCAAAGTCCCATTGCAGTCTTAATTGGGACGGGATTCGTTTCGATGAAAGCTGCTTTAAAAAGCGGTAACAGTTGATAATGAATTTCTTTTGCTAAATCAAAACGGCCTTTTGAAGCAGCATTGACTAGTTCAGTTACTTGAGCAGGAACTAGATTGCTTACAACAGAAATTACTCCAATAGCTCCTAATGACATCATGGGAAGTGTCAATGCATCGTCACCGGAATATACCAGAAAGTTAGGATATTGGCTCACAACTGTACGGAGAACATCTTCTGCTTGAGAAATATTTCCTGAAGCTTCTTTAACTCCGATGATATTTGGCAATCCAGCTATACGTTTTAAAGTAGGAGTTTCTATATTCGTTCCGCATCTTCCTGGAATGTTATAGACAACGATGGGTATATCAACTTTTTCAGCAATCGCTTCAAAGTGACGGAAAATTCCTTCTTGCGTGGGTTTGCTGTAGTAGGGGGTAACGATGAGAGCTACATCTGCACCTAGATCTTTTGCGCGTTTTGTCGATTCAATTGTTTGTCTGGTGCAGTATAAACCTGTCCCTACCCAAACTGGAACCTTTCCTTTAGCCTGCTTTACAGTAATATTGATGACTCGCGCTTTCTCTTCAAGAGAAAGGGTGGAGGCCTCTCCGGTTGTTCCTAAAACTAGTATTCCATTTATCCGGTTAACTATTTGATGGTTGATATTATAGACTAGGCCTTCTTCGTCTAAAACTTGATTGATGAAGGGAGTGATTAATGCCGTAACTGCACCTTTTAGATTTGTGTTTTTCATGCCATTTTCCTTTGGATAATTTCTTTCATGCAATCTGCAAATGTGTAAAGACCCTGTTTTCCTTGTAGCCATTCTGCAGCCTGAACAGCCCCCATTGCAAAACCTTCGCGATTTCTGGCTTCATGTGTAATTGAAATAGTATCACAAGGGGAGTCAAAAAGAATTGTATGAGTTCCTGGAATTGAACCACAGCGAATACTTGAAAATGGCACTTGGTCGATACGTTCCATATTTTCTTTGATGGTTCTTTCAATTTGTAAGGCAGTACCTGAAGGGCTATCTTTTTTTTGACTGTGGTGATAGTCGATTCCTGCAACATCATAGTCCGCAAATCCATTCATGATTTTAGAAGTGTGGGCGAGTATTTCTAGGAGTAAGTTAATTCCAATAGAAAAATTTGGAGAATGTAGAGCTCCTATTTTATTTTCTTTTACAATAGATTGAACTGAATCTAAATTGTTATTCCAACCAGTCGTGCCGATAATTACATTTTTCTTTAATTTAGCAATCATTTGAATATTTTTAATGACAGATTCTGGATTTGTGAATTCGATACCAATATCTGCTTCAAGGAGTGCTTTAGGGTCCCAGTGTGTAGATGTTAGTCGTGCGACAATCGAGTGGCCGCGGCTAATGGCAACTTTTTCGATCATTTGCCCCATTTTTCCATAACCTACAAGTGCGATTTTCATGTGGAGGACTCCTTTGTAATCTTGTGATAAATACTAAACCACAAAGCAGAAAAGATCACCAAAAAAACATTGCCCATCTCGAGTATTTAAATTTAAAAAGGGCGAAGATGCGATCGAAATGTTAGAGATGGAAAGCGAAGCAGTTATGGCATTGCGCTAGAATTAAGATTTTTAATTCAATTTTTTAATTGAAAAAACTATGAAGGAAGAAAACACCCCCAAAAATCTTTTTTTAGTCCACAGCTAAGGCTCTGCCGCACTCGCATCAAGCAAAGATTAGGCGTATCCCATTCAAGGAGTGCTAACAAT
>JACDDG010000004.1 GCA_013817115.1 Parachlamydiaceae bacterium
GCGCCACGCATAGGGGTCATGTGGTGTCTGATCATCCTTCTTATCATAAATTACTATGCTCATCCTTTCCTTATGAATATCCTAAAAAAAATCCACCCTTTACAATGCTACAACGTCACTTATGCTAAAAAAAAATTTAGTTAAAAGCTTGATTTAAATGGCCTACTATTAATTTCCGGCAAAACAAATTTTACAACAACGTTGCCGGATTTTGCAGCAAACTGCAAAAGTACTGAGAAATATGCGTTGCAGCTTCTCCGTCGATTACTCGATGATCAAAGCTCCATGATAAGTTTAAAATATCTCTAATAGCGACTTCTCCGTTTCTGACTACAGCCTGCGGATGGATTTTGCCAATTGCAAGAATCGCCACTTCAGGATAATTGATTACCGGAGTTGCCCACAAACCATGGCTTCCATTGCTGCCAAAGTTGCTGACAGTCAGCGTCCCTTCTTTCATATCATTAGAATGTAATTTCCCTTGTTGAGCACGCAGCACAAGCTCCTCAAAACGACGAATCAGAGGCTCGAGCGAGAGCTTCTCAACTCCTTTAAGCACCGGTACGATAAGACCTAAGGGACTGGCTACGGCAATTCCAATGTTCTGAGTACGATGCAAAATGAGCTTTGAGCGCTCTTTGTCGAATGAGCTGTTTAAAACAGGGTATTTTATGATACTTGCCGATAGCGCCCTTAAAATAAAAGGCATATAAGTTAAATGAACACCCTCGTTTAAGGCTTTGGCTTTCATGTTCGCTTTAAGTTTTACTAATTGCGTGACTTCAACTTCCTCAAAATAAGAAAATGATGGAATCATTTCTTTTGATTCTGCCATTTTTTTGGCCATACGGGCCTTAATACCAATGACAGGAATTTCTTCATCTCCAGGGAGACTCAGAAGCATAGTTTTCGTATCGCTGTCTTGTCTTATTTTTCTGGTAAGGTCTTGCGGAATGACACGTCCATCTTTACCACTTCCCCGTATATCAGTCAGCGAAATTTCAAGTACTTTGGCAAGCCCTCGCACTTTTGGTGTAGCCAAATTTTTGCCTGTTGTGGCCTGGCTTTGAGCAGGCATAGTGGTGCTAAATTGGGCATTGGGGTCATTAGAAGCATCTTCTTTTGTAGAAATAGATTCCATTGCACACGCAGTTGCTATTTTCCCAGAGCCATCCGCAGCATGGTTTTTAGTTAAAGCTGATGCTGGGTGCGAATCAGTTTGAGAACCGGATTCAGAAGCATTTTCTTGTTCGCTATCTGGGGCGTTATTATTAAAAGCTTTGGGATTTCCAATAAGCTCAATATCATAGAGCGGGCGATCTCTGATGGCCATTTCACCAGGAGCAAAATATTGTTTTGCTAGAATTCCAGGATGAGGAGAGGGGAGTTCAACCGTTGCTTTATCTGTCATCACAACGACTACAGATTCATCCTGTTTAATGGAATCGCCTACTTTTTTGTGCCATTCGATTACTTCGCCTTCGACGACACCTTCCCCAATATCCGGAAAAGTTACTGTAAAAATGTTTCCCATATTAATACTCCATCACTTCCAAAATCGCTTGTTTTACACGTGGGGCGTCTGGCAAATATTCCTCTTCTAAAGCATTTGGAAAAGGGGTGTCAAGGCCGCAGCATCGTTTGACAGGTGCTTCTAGATGCAAAAAACACTCTTCCATTATTAGTGCCGCAAGTTCAGCTCCAAATCCCATCGTCTGCGGAGCTTCATGGGCAACCACACAACGTCCGGTTTTTTTAACTGAATAAACGATTGCATTCAAATCAAGTGGATTCAAAGTGCGCAAGTTGATCACTTCCACATCAATTTTATGGCTTTCGCGCAGCTCATCGGCAGCTTGACAATTTTGATGATGCTGAGCCCCCCAGCCGAGTAGTGTAACTGATTTACCGGTACGCGCGATGTGAACTTTTCCAAAAGGTATTGTGTACATTTCGAGAGGAACTTCTTCTTTTAGTGAACGGTAGATACGTTTAGGTTCAAAGATTATTACCGGATCATTGCTGTGAATAGCTGTTAATAATAGCCCTTTGGCGTCGTACGGGCCGGAAATATAAACAACGTTAATTCCGGGTGTGTGCAAAAAATGTGCTTCAGGGGACTGCGAGTGGTAATGACCACCGTGAATTCCGCCGCCGCATGGTGTTCGGATGACTAATGGACAGCTATACTGATTACCGGTGCGATAGCGCATTTTGGCAAGTTCGTTGACGATCTGATCATATGCTGGAAAAATGTAATCTGCAAATTGAATTTCGCAAATAGGTTTAAGACCTTTTTGTGCAATGCCGATACCAAATCCGACAATTCCGCCTTCTGCTAGCGGAGTATTAAAGCAACGATCTTCTCCGAAAGTTTTTTTAAGGCCTGATGTGACTCTAAAAACCCCTCCAAAAGCACCTACATCTTCTCCGAATGTTAAAAGGCGGTCGTCAGCAGCAAAAGCTTCATGCAAAGTATGATTGAGAGATTGGATGATATTCATGACAGGCATTATGATTTCTCCTGTAAGCGTTGTTCGAATTGGCGCTCAAGTTTCGTTGGTATTTCAAAGTAAACATTTTCGAAAAGTGAGCGCAAAGCGGGTTTAGCGCATATTTTAGCTTCTGAAATCGCAGCATCAACTTGTTTAGTAATTGATTCTAGCATTTTTTTCTCTTGATCAAGGCTCCAAAGTTTTTGCTTCTTGAGGTAGAGGCCCAAACGTAGAATGGGATCTTTTGGTTCCCAGCTTTTGACCTCATCCTCATTGCGGTAGACCGAAGGGTCGTCCGATGAAGAGTGTGCTCCCATACGATAGGTCATGGCTTCGATTAAAACTGGACCTTTCCCTTCAATGCAATGAGCGCGTGCCTTAGAGACTACGTCATAGACCGCGAAAAAATCATTTCCATCGACACGGAGAGTTTCAACTCCATAGCCGATCCCTTTAGGGGCAACACCGTCTGAAGCGAACTGTTCTTTGCAAGGTGTTGAGATTGCATAGCCGTTGTTGCGACAGAAGAAGATTGTTTGAGATTTACGAACAGCAGCAAAGTTCAGCCCCACATGAAAATCACCTTCGGAGGTTGCGCCTTCTCCAAAGTAACAAATTGCAGTGGCATTTTCTTTTTGCATGCGCATGGCATAACCACAACCCGCAGCATGGGGGATCTTAGTACCTATCGGAGAAGATACTTGGACAATGTTCAGTTCGCGTGAGCCAAAATGGTTGGGCATTTGGCGCCCGTGGAAGGTATCTTTTTCGTTACAAAACATTTGGTGAATGTATTGTCCTGGAGTGCCTCCACGCCAGAAAAAAATAGCAGCTTCTCGATACTGGGGATACATCCAATCTTGTGGCTGCAATGCCGCAGCGCTTGCTACAGAGCAGGCTTCTTCTCCAAGGGAACTCATAGCAAAGGTTATAGCACTTTGTCTTTGCAGGGTGATCATTCTTGCATCGATATGGCGAGTTAAGGCCATGGTGTGGTAACCCTTGAGGAGAATTTCCGGTTCGATTTGGCCTTGAAAATTTTTGGAAAGGTTTCCTTCGAGATCGAGATACGAAATTGTATCCATGTGCATGCAAAACTCCTAATTTATCTATGCTGCATGATGGAGATTCCGGCTAAAATAAACAAGTAATTTTAAAAAATCTTTGAGAGGAAGTTTTTTAAGCTATAGGAGGGTATTGTTAGCAAATGTAGAACTTAGCAAAAATGTTTATTCCGATCATGAGGGATTCTACGTTAAAAAAACCACGATCGAGATTAGCAACCTTAAAACATAGAAAAATGTAGCTCATCATTTATATCATGCTTTTAACTAATTTTTTTTGAAAAATTCATGGGTATTTTCCTGTCCCTTATTATTAAAGAAATGCTTGTTAATAAGAGCATTACTTTTTCATGCAAATAATTCATTCACTTTAGTTTGTTCAAAAAAAAGTATATGTATTTTTAAATTTCAGATATGATTAGGATATATACCACATAAAGCATTAAATGGAAATTCCTGAGACAGGGGATTTTGAATGGAGAATATAAAATGGTAGAGAGCCTTTTTTCCCCTTTGCATTTGAACAGTTCTGAAAAAGGAATTCTCTTTGTCAATTTAGATGGAACTGTCACGGCTTATAATGATACTGCAGAAGATCTTTTAAATGTTCCACGGGAAAAAGTTCTCTTCCATCCCTTTGAAGAGTCATTTTCAGATACAGTTTTTGGGTTTTCATTGCAGCAAGCGTTAAAAGACAAGAAAGTTCCATCGACCAGAAGCTCAATCGCTGAGACTGTAAATCCTCTAGAAGTTGATGCCACGATATTATTACGCGATAAAAATACATCAACTCCATTAAAGCCATTAAATCTGACAATCCCAGTCGTGGAAGGGTTAATAATTTTAGTCCGAGACATTAGTGAACTTCGGCGCCTTCAAGCTATTGCCCAACGGAATGATCGCATGAAAGAACTGGAAAAAATGGCAGCCTTGATTGCTCATGAGATTCGCAACCCTCTAGGAGGAATAAAAGGATTTGCAGGTCTTTTACAGAGGGACTTAAAAGGGAACGATGATTTGTATAAATTGGCTACTCATATTGTTGAGGGGACAGAGAATTTAAATCGCCTTGTCTATAAAATTTTGGGATACGCAAAACCTTTGAAACTCGATTTAGAGCCTCATAACTTAGTGACTGTGCTGAAAGAACTCCTTCTCTATTTAAATGCAGATGCAAGTATCGATCCTCGTATAATAATTGATCTTAAATATTCTCATGATACCCTTTTAGTGTTAATTGATCCTGAAAGTCTGAAAGAAGCTCTTTTAAATCTTACGAATAATGCTATTCAAGCGATGTCTCAAGGTGGAAACCTGTGCATCGAAGTTGCTGAAAGTGCACATGAAGCGATGGTTAAGGTTTCTGATACAGGAGAAGGTATCCCGAAAGAAAACATGGCAAAAATATTTACTCCGCTATTCACAACTCGTCCTGAAGGGCATGGTTTTGGGCTTACCGAAGTTCATAAAATCGTGCATGCATTAAACGGAGAAATCGAGCTTTTTTCAAAAGTTGGAAATGGAACTACTTTTGTGATTCATTTGCCTAAGATAGAGAGTGAATCGATTTTAATCGCATCCTCGGTTTAATTTAAAAGGAGCTTCTATGTCATTTGATAAAGTTTTAATAGTTGATGATGAACCTTTGATGCTCGATTTTTTAGCCGAAACATTGCGCCGTAAAAATATGGAAGTTGTGACTGCGAAAAATGGACGTCAAGCGTTAGAAATATTGAAAACGACAACTTTTGACCTTGTGATTACGGATATGAAAATGCCGGGAGTTACCGGAATGGATATTTTGCGCGCTGTAAAAGAAGATTCTCCTTCTACTGTTGTGATTATTATTACAGGTTTTGGAAGTATCGAAAATGCTGTAGAAGCTATGCGTCTTGGTGCTTTTAATTATTTGATTAAGCCATTTTCTCCGGAAACGATTGAAACCGTTATCGATAAGGCCAGTCAACAACTCTCTTTACTAGCAGAAAATGATTACTTGCGAAATCAAGTGAGAAAAAATCATGGTGGACCTACTCATTACGTGGGAGCAATTAATGAAGGGCCCGAAAGTCATCCTGTAACAGTGATTGGAAATAGCCCTGCATTAAAAAATATTATGTCCGACGTGATGCTCATTGCAAAAAGCAACGCCAACATTTTTATTCATGGCGAATCAGGAACCGGAAAAGAAGTCATCGCCCATGCGATCCACTACAATTCATTGCGCAAGGATAGGCCTTTTATCAAAGTGAACTGTGCCGCTGTTCCCGATACCCTTATTGAATCTGAATTTTTCGGTCACGAAAAAGGGGCATTTACTGGAGCTAACGTTAAGCGCTCAGGGCGTTTTGAACTGGCACATGGTGGTACTTTGCTTTTAGATGAAGTGACAGAAATACCTTTAATGCTGCAAGCAAAACTGTTAAGGGTAATTCAAGAACAAGAGTTTGAACGCGTTGGAGGTAGCAAACCTGTCAAGGTGGATGTGCGTTTAATTTCGACTTCGAATCGAGAAATCAAAGAAGCGATTTCTAATAAAGTCCTGAGAGAAGACCTTTTCTATCGCTTAAATGTTGTCCCAATCTATCTGCCACCATTGCGTGAAAGGCGTGAAGATATCATTCCTCTAGCGGAGTATTTTCTTAAAAAGATGTGCTTAGAAAATCATAAAGATTCGTTAAATAAAAAATTTACGAAAGAGAGCCAGAAATTACTTTTAGACTATCCTTGGCCAGGAAACGTAAGAGAGCTTGCAAATGTTATTGAGCGAGCTATTGTCATGGATAATGGATTACAGATTGCTCCGGAACATTTGCGTCTGGATGGACCGCTTATTAGTGGCAAAGATGCTTCAGTTATTACATTGCCAATAGGCACGCCGCTATATATGCTAGAAAAGCAAATGATCATTGAAACATTGCAACAGCAACATAATAATTCGACAAAGGCTGCTGAGATTCTGGGGATAAGCCCACAAAAGCTGCGTAGTAAGTTGGCTTCTTATTTAAGTTAATAATTATTGACCCTACACCTTAATTAGCTTTTTTTTAGATAGGGCGGTGGGTGAATTATGAGCTACATTTTTGCTACGTTTCCATTTGCTAACATCTCGATTTTGGCATATGCGCAAATTTCTTTACATTTCATAGATCAAAGGAACGCCTGTCGCTATCTCTAATTCAAGAACTTCTTCTTTGGATAGGTTTTCGAGGAACATGACAATAGCGCGTAATGAATTACCATGTGCACAAATAAAAACATTTTCGCCCTGTTTTAATCTAGGAAGAATGTTCTCTTTGAAATAAGGGATAGTGCGCTCTGCTGTCATTTTTAGACTCTCACCCTCTGGAGGGGCGATGTCATAGCTTCGACGCCATAATTTGACTTGCTCAGCACCGTACTTTTCAATCGTTTTTTGCTTATTAAGTCCTTGAAGTTTACCGTACATCCTTTCATTCAGCTCCCAAGCCACATAAGTAGGAATTGTAGAATTTTGCGCTTCCTGACTGTAAATTTCCGACCATTCTTGAAGTTTACCTTCTCCCTGATGAATGACTACTGGAACCTTTTTTGAACAATGTAATGTCATCGCTAACTGAGCTGTCATCTGAGCACGTACTAAGCTTGACATGAAAATTACATCAATAGGTAGATCTTTAATTAGCTCTCCACCGCGCAATGCTTCTTGGATTCCATTTGGAGATAGAGGGATGTCAACCCATCCGGTAAATATGTTTAATAAATTCCAGTATGATTGTCCATGTCGCATCATAATGAGCTTTGCCATTGTCTCTCCTTCCAGTATCAGTTGCATATTATTGCATTTAAAATGCACAATAACATTTACAGTATTATAAACACTAATGCAAAGAATTTTGTCGATGGAAAATGAAGATCAAAAAGACCCTTCTCAAATTGACCCTGCTCGGATAGATCAGGACTCCCCCCCAAACTTAGGTGAGGAGTCAAATGAACCCGATAAATTGGAAGAAGGTGATGCGCTTGAGCTGCTTGATCCCGAACCACGCCGTAAAACTATCGGGGAGAGATTTCGTAATTTGATAGCTCCAATTTATATAAAAATTATTTTATCTCTCATTTCTATTTTCTTACTCGGCTGGTTTGCCCTTTCGCTATGCTCATCACCCAATCAAAAGCTAGCTAAAATGAATTATGTCATCGCGATTGACCCTACTTGGTATCCCTTAGATCTAAAGTCAAAAGAACGAAACATGACAGCTTTTTCTGAAATTCTTTTGAAAGAGATTGGTCGCATGGGAGATATAAAGATCCATATTAGACAATTATCCAGAAATAGATTATTTCCTGAATTTGAAAAAAAAAATGTAGATGGTGTTCTTTCAGTCTTGTTACCACCATTATTTGCACACGAAAGGCCGTACATCGTCTCTGCACCTTTTTATCGCTTAGGTTTAGTGTTAGTTGTTGGTGCAAAAAACACTGTCGAATCATTAGCCGAAATGAAAGATAAGGTGGTAGGTTTAGTTGGCAATGCGCGCACTGAGTTGAATATCAATCTTTATCCTGATGTTTATTTCTTTGGCTATAGAGAAGCTTCTCAAGCGATAGTTGATTTAAGTAATAAAAAAATCGATGGAGTTATTATGGATTCTTTAGCTGCCAAGAGCTATTCACAAGGCTTTTATGCTGGGAAAATTTCGATTGTGAAAACTCCTTTGTCTAGTGAAGGGATTTCGTTGATCTTGCATAACACTGAGGACTCAAAAAAATTTTTAAGTTTGTTTGATAGCAAGCTGGAAGAGCTTCGTAGTAATGGTGAATTTGCTCGGCTTCTAAGTGTGTGGCAACTTTCTGAAGAATATTAGTAACAATTTTTCATGATTGAGGGGAAAAGGAGAGGCAATTTTCAATATACTGAAGAGCGTTCAAAGAGCTTCAAAGGGCTGGTAGTCTTAGCTAATGTCTTAATGTCATCCTAGCTCCTTTAATTAATATAGGAAAAGCAAAGTGTCATATCTATTAAAAATGTTTTTCATTTTTTTTTCTTGTATTGCCATTTACAGTCTGTTTCTTGCTTATTCAATTTATCATTCGATAAAAGTGTCAAAAAAAATTATTGCTGCTACTATTCCATATGAACAACATCCTACAAATCCAGAGATGCTTATTTTAGTTGCAGGAGATAGTACCGCTGTTGGTGTTGGAGCGATTGAAAATATAAAATCTACAGCTGGAAGACTAGGCACTCAATTTCCTAATGCAGATATCAAAAACGTAGGAATTAGTGGAGCGAAGCTAAAAGATCTTTTATTGGTATTACAGGGGCAAAAAAGTAAATATTATAATCTGATTGTGTTACAAATCGGGGCTAACGATATCTCCCACTTAACACCTTATGCTGAAATCAGAAGGAAAATTTCTGAGATTTTGTCAATTGCTAGCGAACTTAGCTCAAAAATCATTCTCCTCACAGCAGGAGATCTTGGGCGTGCACGCGTATTTCAATGGCCCCTTTCAAGCATTATCACGTCGCGTACATTAAATGTACGCGAGATTTTTATTGAAGAAGCATCAAAATTTAGAAACGTTTCCTACGTAGATCTTTACCTAGATCGTAACGACGATCCTTTCGAAAAAAATTTAACGAAATATTACGCGCCTGATTCTTTTCATTTAACCGGTGATGGTTATGGAGTATGGTATTTTTTTATTCAAAAAAAACTGTAAAAGCACATATTTTTGTGTGTTATCAATTTATACTTTATTAACTTGAACAATGAGTTCGTTTTTAATTCTTCTTCAAACATTAACATATTATTTTAAAAAATAATATGTTAATATTTCCGAATAAAAACTCTGTATCAGGTCGATTTTTTTTTAAATCTTTTCCATGCTATAGGTACTAATGCAGTTATTCCCAAAAGGATTAATGCCATTTTTATTTGTGTATTAAAAAGTGTGTTTAGCGAAAATGGTTGATTATTTTCCAAGATTTTTTCTAATCCACCTCCCGCTAATGTGAACACTAAAGTCCCAGGAAAAATGCCCACCAGGGTAGTCCAAACGAAAGTAAAAAGTGAGACACTAAAGAAGGCGGGTGCAATATTAACAAGCCAAAAAGGAAATAAAGGAACAAATCTTAAGAAAAGAAGATAGCTAGCGGAATTTTCTTGAAAACCTGCTTCCATTTTTTGTAAAAGCGGTCCAGCTTTTTTTTTAAGAATGTCTTTTAATGCAGTGCGGGCAGCGAGAAAGATAAGTGTAGCTCCACAAGTAGCTGAAAGCACTACATATATCGTACTAAAAGGCTGTGAGAATAGATAACCGCTTAAAAGAGTTAAAAATATTGCACCTGGAATTGATAAGGCGGTTGAGAGGATGTAGGTTAGACAAAATAGGATAGGTAAAGCTATAGGATGCATCTCGACAAAAGTTTTTAAACTTTTGTGATAAATTCGAAGAGTATCAAGAGAAAGATAATGGTAGATACCAGAAAAATAGATGATAGCCATCGCTATGAGAATGAGTAAGATAGGTAGGTATTTTTTTATGTCTTTATTCAACTTTTTTCTTCTTAAAAATTGACAAAATTGTTTCTGTTAACCACAAATCAGCTGCTTTTCTAATAGCTAGGTTATAGGTAGGATAGGGATGAATAAGTCCAGAGAGTTTTCTTAAAGGAATACCTGCATACATAGCTAGGCTGATTTCTCCTAACATTTCTCCCGCTCGTTCTCCAACAATGGTACAACCCAAAATTTTACTACTCCATTTTTTAGTCACAATTTTAACGAATCCTTCCGTTCTGCCTGTTGTAATGGCTCTATCAACTTGACTGAAAGGAACTGTGTATGTGGCGATATTGTAACATTGACTTGCTTCCTTCTCTGTTAATCCAATACTTGAGACCTCCGGATCAGTAAATGTCACGCGTGGGAGAGACTGATTTTTATCGATTTTTTTCTTAAACGGAAAAGGAAGGAGTAAAGATGTCAGCACGCTTCGGGCTTGATTTTCAGCCCAATGTGTAAAAAAAGGACTGCCGATCACATCTCCAACAGCCCATATATGGGATAGATTAGTTCGACCATAGTCATCTACAGGAATCCCTTTTTCAGAGTAATTTACCCCGGCTGTCTCTAAATTTAATGACGAAACATTAGGTTTTCTACCTACACAAACAAGTAAGGAATGGGATATAATTTTTTGACCATTTTCAAGAAGAATCTGGAATTGATCTTGATCATGAGAGACTGCTTTTACAGCTGCTCCTAGATACAAACTCATTCCTTCTAATTTAAATTGATTGACAATTACATTCTGTACAGAAGGCTCTTCTTTATTCAATAATTCAGTGTGCGAATGGATAAGTGAAATTTTTGAGCCTAATCTTAAAAAAGCTTGAGCAAGTTCACATCCAATAGGGCCTCCACCAATCACGGCTAGGCTTTTTGGAATTTCTTTAAGATTAAAAATGGTTTCGTTTGTTAGAAAGGGTGTTTTATCAAGCCCATCAATTTGTGGGATAAAGGCAGATGATCCTGTAGCAATGACAATTTGCTTAGCATTAATCACTTCGTCATTGACACGTAATGTATGCGTCCCCTCAAATTTTGCTATACCTGTCAGTGTTTCTAAACCCAATTTATTCAAAACCTCAGGGCCTTCATGGGAGCGAATTTCAGCTACAATTGCTCTTACTCGGGAAAGAGCCTCATTAGCATGCATTATTAAGGGTGAATAATCGATTCCAAGTGCCTTGCCATTTTTCATAGCAAATGCAGAGTGGGCTGAAGCAATAAGTGATTTACTAGGAATACAACCAAAATTCGTGCAATCCCCACCATAAGGACCTTTTTCAATTAGAAGAACTTTTTTTCCTGCTTTGGTAGCTCCGATTGCAACGACAAGACCTCCAGCACCAGCGCCAATCACGACAATGGGATATGGATCTCCCTTAATTATATCTTTCATTTAGGATAAACTTTAATGCTGCTGAGTTCATACAATAACGTTTACCGGTAGGAGGAGGTCCATCAGTGAAAACATGGCCGAGATGTCCTCCACAACGACTACAAGAAACTTCATTTCTTTTAAAAAACAAATAACCTTCTTCTGTTATAGTGACATTTTTAGTGCATAAAGGCTGCCAAAAACTTGGCCAACCGGTTCCTGAGTCAAACTTAGAGTTAGAACTATAAACCGGAAGAGCACATCCAGCACAAACATAGATCCCTTTTTCTTTGTTCGAATCATAAGCATTATGAAAGGGCGTCTCAGTACCATGATCTCTCAATATTTTAAATTGATCAGGTGTTAACTTCTCTTTCCATTCATTTTCTGATAAGACTATTTTTTTTCCATCAAATCGATATTGAGGTAAACAGTCAGCTTCTGTACTACCCATTTTTGACTCCCCAAAGGCTTTCGTGGGCATCTGAAAGAAAGATAAGATGCTAAAAGTGAACAAAATAAAATTTTTCATCTTCGCCTCATTAATGTTTACAAAATTTTACATTTGCTTTTTAATCTTAATTTGTCAAGGATAAAAAAATACAGAGGAGCTTCTATGTCAAAAAAAATAAATGTTTTTATATATATACTGTCTTTTTGCCTTATTCTTTTTACAACGACCTCATATGCGGAGGAAAAATTAGGTGATACTGGCAAAAATGAATATGCTGCATTTGCTAGTGGATGTTTTTGGTGCACACAGCAAGATTTTGATCAAATTAAAGGGGTTATCTCTACAACAGTGGGATACACTGGAGGCAAAAAAATTAATCCTACATATGAAGAGGTGTCAGCAGGAGGAACAGGTCACGTAGAGTCGCTGCAGGTCATCTATGATTCGAGTGAAGTGAGTTACCAAGACCTCCTAGATTTCTATTGGCATACCGTTGACCCTACACGAAATGACGGACAGTTTTGTGATAAAGGTAGCCAATATCGCCCTGTTATTTTTTATCATAGTGAAAATCAGAAAGAGTTGTCAGAAAAATATAAAAATGAGTTAATTTCTGATAATAGAATAAACCCAATTTTAGTAGAAATTTTACCTGCAAAAACCTTTTATCCAGCAGAAGACTACCATCAAAATTACTATAAAAAAAATCCTATTCGCTATAAATTCTATCGGAATAGATGTGGGAGAGATAACCGCTTGAAAGAGATTTGGGGAACAACTCAATTTTCAAATAGCGAGCTTGTCAAGAAGGCATCATAAGCGAAATAAAAAATATTTTTTCGAGCACACAACATCTAATATTTAGGCATGATTTGCTATTATTAATTCTGCTTATTGAGAAAATATCAAATTATGTACTAAATAAAAAAAGAGGGAAAAAATGATTGATACTTACGGAAGAACATATTATCAAAAAGCAATTGTTGACCCTTTACTGCCCATTTTTTCTTTTATTTCACCAACAATGATAACTTTTTGTGGAATAGTTGCAGGTATTTCCATACTACCTTTATTATCAATAAAATATACACTTTTAGCATTTGTCATGTTATTGTTTTCTGGTTTTTTAGATACACTAGATGGTTCTATGGCTCGTTTTAAAAACCAAACAACACCTTTTGGAGCAGCCCTTGATATTATAGGGGATAGAATGGTTGAATTTTCAGTCATTGTAGGTCTTTATCTTTATCAACCTGAAATAAGATCTTTAAATTGTTTGCTAATGCTAGGAAGCATCTTGTTATGCATAACCTCATTTCTTATCGTAGGTATTTTTACTCAAAATAACACTGAAAAAAGTTTCCACTATAGCCCCGGAATTATTGAAAGAGGCGAAGCGTTCATTTTTTTCTCAATTATGATCCTCTTTCCTTCAACATTTTCTATTGTCTCTACTATATTTATAAGCCTCGTCTTAATTACGACTCTAATCCGTTTATGGCAGTTTAAACAATCATATAATTCTTATACGGAAGAGCGTTCAAATTTTGGATTTTTGGCTTTGAGAAAGCCCCGGGATTAAGCGATCAAAAATGACCCAATATTATAATATGGGCTCGTTTTTGATCGCTTAATCGCGGGAGCTTTCTCCTTAGCCAAAGACCAAAATTTGAACGCTCTTCGGTATAAATTAATTTGACCAATTCTGGTTTCCAGAACTGGTCAACGCCATTCTATTTTTTGCCAAAAAACTTATTGGGCGATTTTATTCTGAACGCTAAATGCGTTTGCTGCAGGAAGATCCTTCAGATCAATGTAATAACTATTCCGAGTTTGTCCATTTTCTTCGTTAATTTGTATGTCGCAACTTATAATACTTTTCGAAAGCTTCAATGCAGCAGCAACATACTGAATGTTACGTTGAAATTCTGAAGCTAGCCTTGGCCTAAATAAATTATCCGGATCTTTTTTGGCAATGTTAAACCAGTCATCCCCAAAATTCCATAAAGAAGTAAAGTTAATTTTTAAAAAGGCGCCTAAAGAATTTTTGGTTTCTGTTGTCGATTTTGAAACTAATGCTTTTGAAAATAAAGGAGATGTATTCGTTATCCACAAATTTTGAGAGATTGCGAAATGAGGCATAAAATCTCCCATTTCAAAATTGCTGATTGAATAAAGTTCTACAGTTTTATCTATGCTCGTCTTAAGCAAGAAAACATTAGGCATTCCGAATGCCAACGTAAGAATAGGTTGCATATTCGGAAAGGTATTCCACGCCTTACTTACACCTTCACGATCTTTTAATTCTGAAATAAATGCAACGCGAGGCACTTTAATAAATGCAACGCGAGGCACTTTGCCATTATGGTTAGCAATTACAGGAAGTGTACCATTGAAATCTATAATTAAAGCTCTTTCTAACCCCAGAGATTCTCCTAGTTTAACATCTGAATTCCATATTTGCTTCAGCATAGGAAATACAACCATTTCACCCATGGCAGCTCCAGCTTGTATTGGCTGTGGTAACATATTACGCCCACTTTTTGTATACCACTCTAAGGAGGATGTTGCAGATTCTTCAATATAATTTCTAATTTTTTCAACATGTTGAGAAGACATGCGATAATCAAGTGAAATGAAAGCGGAAGAGTCGGCCAAGCTTGAAAGAGCGAGTGGTTGGCTAAAATCTAACATTGTGGCGCGTCGGCCACCAATTTGCTCATAGTGCAAGCCATTATCAAAAAATCCTACAACAGCTACCGGATCATAGTGTTTCACAAAATGTTTGTCAGAAATAGTCTTTAAATTTTTAGCAAGAGCTTTGACTTCTATAAGTTGGTTTGAGGTTAACACCTCAGTGAGAGCTTCGCCAAGTTGGTTGAGTATACGAGCTGGAATTTCATTATTCCCAAACTTTTCTGAGAGAGATTGGCTAGAATAGCTGAGATTAAATGGTTTTTTTTCTGCATATTGTGCAGCGATTTTCTTAACTTCAGGAATATTCAGGGCACTTTCAGCATTATTTGCAGAAAATCTTACATGAGTATGGTCTGAGCCAATAGAAATGACAAAGTGGTCGTCAATCCACCCCCATGCTAATTCAAATTGCTTAGCATTTATTGCAGCAATAATTTCATCCGAGTTAGCTTGATCTTTTAAAACTTCTTTTAAATAACCTTCTGGTAAAATGCGTTCGGCTTTAGTCAGTAAAAATTGGAATTCAGATTTATCGCTAGTTTTAAATGAACCTTGCTCAAATGTAGACGGAAGCAGTAGTTTAAGTACCATGACTAGCTTATCTAAAGCGTTGTAAATATCTTTTTTTGATTTTGTTGGTTTAGAAACAAAAATCATCGGAGGTAATGCGGAAATAGCTAAGCTTGAAAAAATTTCAGGTGCATTTTTGTTGTAAAATTCATTTAGAGGTTTAATATCTTTAGAGTTTATTGATTCAAAAATAGAAGAGGAAAGCCCGGATAACAATAAATCATTATATAAATTAGCCAGGGGCATCAATTTTTTACTAAAACCTGCAGGTAAAACAATTTCAAATTCTACCCCAAAACCTAATTCCATAATTTCACGCAATCTTTTGCCTTCGGTACTATTCCATAGCTGGGTGAAGAGCTGGATTTTAGGTTCGCTTTTCACAAATTCTAGAGAAAGAAGTTCCGCAGCCCAGTTGCTGTTTGCAAGCTTAACCCAAAGGTCATGTGTCTGAAAGTCAGCTGAAAAGGCCTCAACATCATTCGGCAGTTTTGATACAAATCCATAATAGTCTAGATTTATTGTTGTATTTTCTTTAAGAGGCGGAGCCACATCTTGCTGAGAGGCGGAATTTGCTTGTAGAGAATTGACAGATAAAATTGTATTTATTACTGTTAAAGAGCAGAAAAAAATATTTCGAGTTTTATTAAAAAAATAATTAGCCATGAGGTTTCCTTTGATTTATGTTTGATTGCATCCCTTTTTTTTGCACATGCATTGGAATTAAATGTATATTATTGACTCTTTATTTGCAATGAAAAGTGTGTTAAAAAATGATGGTTGGTGCAATTATAAGTGTACTTTGACAAGCAAGGGTCCAAAGAATATGTATACCGAAGTGCGTTCAAATTTTGGTTTTTGGCTTTGAGAAAGCCCCCGCGATTGAGCGATCAAAAACGATTCCATATTATAATATTGGGTCGTTTTTGATCGCTCAATCGCGGGGCTTTCTCAAAGCCAAAAATCCAGAATTTGAACGCTCTTCGGTATATAGTTTTCATCGACAATTTAGGTGATTACCATCTTTCTTCGCCTTTTGTCCGCACATGTCCACCTTTTTGAGAAAACTTAGGATCGTGGCCTGAGGATATAAATTGTTACTATTCGATTTTAAATAGCATAAAATGCTATATTAAACTCAAAATTATCTGAACCACCCGGAAAAATTAAAAAACTAGATGAAAAAAATAATTATTTGCCTTCTTCTTTTGACTCTTGCCACATTTGTAGGTGGTCGCCTCTATTATTTCTTAACAGATGACTTTAGAATTGGTAATATTAGTAGTGATTATGCACCTAAAGCCGAATGGGAAATTCCCGCATTAACACTTCCGGAAAAGTCTGCTCTTGCTTCCATTTTGCAACAAAAGTTCACTTACATTGGTAAAGGTGTACAATCTTACGCATTTAGCTCGGAAGATGGGCAGTACGTTATTAAATTTTTTAAGTTTAAACATCTTAAGCCATCCCCTGTTATTGCGTGGTTGCCTGCTTGGGCACCATTTGATAGCTTTCGACGCAAGAAAAAAGAACATGTAAAAAAGAAACTGGATGGTGTTTTTGAAGGTTACCATCTTGCGTACATGCAACATAGGCCCGAAAGCGGCCTAGTATTTTTGCACATCAATCCAACCAAAGATCTCTATCCAACTCTAACGGTTATTGATAAAATGGGTCGTAATCACCCAATTGAACTAGATAAAGTCCCCTTTCTTATTCAACTAAAAGCCAAAACAATGCGTATAGTCTTGCATGAACTTCTTGAAGAAAGAGATTTAAAACAAGCAAAAGCACGAATTTCTGAAATTTTTAAACTTTATCTTTCCGAATACAATAAAGGAATCTATGATCATGATCATGGAATTATGCATAATGCAGGTTTCGTCGGAATGACACCCATTCATCTTGATGTAGGTAAATTAAGAAAGGAAGAAAGCATGCGTACACTTGCAACTTATTCCCATGATATTGGATTGGTGGCACGAAGAATGGCGAAATGGCTGAAGGCTAATGAACTAAATGATTACCCAGAACTTTCAAAACATATCGAGGAAGAAATCAGCAATACTACACAAAAACCTTTTATCCTCTAAAATCAATGCTAAACATTTTAATGAGATCGTTTCGTGATCTCATTTTCCCTCCACTTTGCCTACATTGCAGTAGTTTAATCGAACACGATTCTTCGTATCTCTGCAGTGAATGCATGGAAAAACTTCAATTGATTGATCACACCGAAAGATGCCCTCTATGTTTCTCATCCGATTATTTGCCGGGGGCTAAACATTGTTCTATCTGCAAGCCTAATGAGTTGTATTTGCATCATATTGCTGCAGCATTTGATTATGTAGGTCCGGCAGCATCGATCATTCGTAAATTAAAGTACGGCAATCAACCTTATCTTGCGAAAGGAGCGGGAGCATTCCTTGTAGCCCAATTCGTACAGCTAGAATGGCCCATCCCCGATTTTATAGTGCCAATTCCCATTTCCACGACGCATTGGCTTGAAAGAGGATATAATCAAAGCCAATTGCTAGCTGAAAGTTTTTCTTTGCTCTTGGATAGGCCGTTACTTAATGTCTTACACCGTAAAAGTGGCGATTACAGTCAAGCTGGTATGAATCGACAACAGCGCAACGCGCTAGTAACATCATCATTCTATTTAAAAAAAGAATTAACTTTTTATGACAAAACAATTTTGCTAATAGATGATGTGATGACTACCGGATCAACGTTACAACGTTGCGCAGAAGTTTTGAGAGAAGGATGCCCTAAGGATATTTTTGCTTTGACATGCTGTAGGGCCATTAAATAAATAATTTTAGCGCGGTATGCTTAGATGCATGAAATATGGGATGGGTAATAGCCCAAGTTTTTTCTATAGAAGATTTTATAAGCAAATAACATTTCGAGGCTATTTCTTCATTTTTTCCAACACCTTGGCATCCAAAAGAATACATTTCCCACATAACATTGGGGCAATTTTAATTTCATTTTCACAATGGTTGCATAAATCTTTTCTAATACCTTCTGGTTAGAGGAAGATGAAAAAGAAGAAGTTATAGAGCATTAAAATTTATCATAAAAGCCAAAAAATTAAATTGAATTTAAAATAGGATCTATGGGATCTAGGTAATATAAAACATATTTACTTAGTCATTATACAATGTTTTAATTTTTCGTAAATCTATTTCTGAAGAACTATTAAGATTAAATGTAAGCCCAAAAAAGAAAATAATGCTTTTGCCAAAACAGTAAGAATCGCTAATTGCCTTTTTTCAAAAAATAAGTAGAGCTATGATTAAAGTCCAGAGGGCCCGAAGAGCAAAGTGAAGAATTAAACATGTTTCCACCAGGTTCTTTTGTCAAGATATTGGCAAAGGTACAAGTAAATGTAGAGCAAACGAAATACGATAGCCGAGAACAAGACTAAGCTATGACTCATCATGAATCATCTGCCATAGACTTAAGCATCATTTTTGTCTCCAGTAAAAAAGATGCTTAATACGTTATACCGAAGAGCGTACAAATTTTGGTTTTTGGCAAAGAGAAAACTCCCGCGATTAAACAAAAATGTTTTCATATTATAATATTGAGTCATTTTTGATCACTTAATCCAGGGGCTTTCTCAATGCCAAAAATCCCAAAATTTGAACTCTCTTCGGTATAACAGCTTTTAAATTTAAATTTAACAAATTTTCGCTAAATTAATTCTGGAAAATATTTCGATTTCCTAAGATCGTCTATTGTATTTGCTATCGTAATAATATACTGTTGGCAAATTTTTTTATCCCTTTCAGCTTTATTTACAGCTAAAGAAGTGAGTGTTTCAAGATTAACATGGCCCAGATTTTTGTCGGGTTTATCCAAAAATTCAAACAGTTGTTCACGAGAAGGATTTTTTATTTTAAGGAAATTATCAGCCTTTAGAATTTTCGATTTCTGCTCGGAAATCTCTAAATCATATTTCGTAAAATCATCGGGAACATTGTATGATGGATTATTTAATACAGAATTTGAATGAAACGCAATATTTTGAGGCTCTAATTTTTGTACCTGTATAGAGCCTGAATCACCCAAAACCTTATCGTCGTGTTTATTAACGAATTCATGCACTTGCTCAGGAAAAGTATTTTTTTCATTAACCCAAGTTTAACGGCTTATACACCTAAAACTACGATAAAGTTTGGCCTACTCGTCACTACATCTTGAAATTTACAAGATTGTTTTTTTGGCTTTGAGGATTTGAGGTGATAA
>JACDDG010000271.1:0-3294 GCA_013817115.1 Parachlamydiaceae bacterium
TAATAGCGCCGGGTGCAGCGATAGCGGAACCCGGGGTTCGGATCATTACAAAGCGTGCGCCCCGGTAGGGGCGCCAGAAAGCCACCTAAATGCGTAGCCACTGCTGTGAGCATTTCCACACGTTGCTTTACGCGAGCTAGGCTCTATAGCAATTGTAAGCTACAAAAAAATTAAGTCTGTTTTTTTCTGCATAATTTTCCAAAAAAAATTGAGTTAAAAGCATGATTGGAAATGACGTGCTACGATTGCTGCTTCGCAGCTTGTAGCCAATTTTTTGTCAAAAAAAATTATGCGTAAAAGTATGTCTGCGCCTCAGCGGCTCTGCGTAAAAAAAACGCCTAATAAATTGCCCAAAAAAATACTATCTAATGCGGATCTTGTCGCCGGGCTTAAGATTGCGCGCTTTTTCCTCGTTCAATTGATTTAGACGTAAAAGATCATCCATATTTAATTGCTGCTGCTTAGCTATCTTCCAAGGATTATCTCCACTCTTGACAACGTAATAGACCGCTTCTGACTGAGGCGCAATCTTTAGTTTTGGAGATTCATTGCTTGCAACTTGGCGCGAAACATCCTTTGGCGAAGTTTCCTGCAGTGAAGGACTCGCAGATGCTGTTGCGTTTGATTTTTTATAACCAACAGGAACTTTCAGCAATTGTCCAATTGACAGTTTCTCGCTTTTGAGTTGGCTTAAACGCTTAATTGCTTCAATAGTCGTATTGTTAGCACGTGCAATTTTATCTAAACTATCACCCTTTTTAACGGCAATCTCAACTATTTTGACGTTCGAGTCATCACTCATAGGCGGGCTTGCTTTTGCAACGGTTTGAACAGAAGGCTTCTCCTGGGGCAATCCATTCAAAACATCATCTAGAACAAATAGCTCTTCGCCAGATGAACTGAAATCATCACTAAGCATACTGTCAAATCCTATCGCTTCCAAATCAATTACTATAGGACCATCCGAAGTTCGATTTTTAGCAATAGCTTCAACTGCATTAGTTTCTAAATTAGGGTGAAAATCTTTAGCAATTTCATAAGAACGCTCCGGAGGTCGCTGTAAAACTTCATCATCAGTGGTGATAGCCATCATAAGCAACACTGCAATGACTGCAGCGTTCAGAAGTACAGCAACGATTATGGTATCTCGACGGTTCATGAACTCTCTCCGGAATCAAGTACACTATGTCAGTCATGGTGTACTAAGTTGTTTATAATAGTTTTAAATGTTTCTCCTCGATGAGCATAGCTAGAAAACATATCAAAGCTGGAACATCCCGGAGAAAGAAGCACTGTCTCAAGAGGTTTAGCCAGCTTTGACGCGTAGCCTACAGCTTCATCAAAGGAATTAAAATGGTAAATTGGAAAATTTTCGTGCAGCTCTTCTTTTATTTTTTGCGCGGCTTGACCTATAGTACAAATGGCCTGCACACGGCCTTTAAAAGGAATCTGCCAAGGCTTATAAGACCCACCCTTGTCAACTCCACCTGCGATAAGTATAATCGGAGTCTGAATCGACTCGACAGCCCGTACTACAGCATCGACATTCGTAGCTTTACTGTCATCAATATAAGTGACGCCCCTTAATTCCCTAACAAATTCCAAACGATGAGGGGGTTTTTTAAACGAAAGCATTGAATTTAAAATATCCTGAGGCTTCAAACCAAACTCTATTGCAACACCATACACGGCAAGCATATTTTCAAGATCATGACTTACACGCCCTTGATATTGCAGTGGCAATGTGCATTCGACACTCCCCTCTCTGAGGATTTGATGAAAATCTGAATATAAATTGCAAGAAGGTTTGTAACCATATGTTTTTAATTCATGTTTTTCCAAAATGTTCTTAAATGCTAAATAACAATTCTCTTCGACATAGGAAATCCCATCGGATTTAACACAGGCAAAAAGACGAGCTTTAGCTTTAGCATAATCCAGCATCGAAGTATATCGATCAAGGTGGTCTGGAGTAATATTTAGCAATATGCCTGCATCTAAACAGCGACTGTGAAGGGTTTCAAGTTGATATGAACTTAATTCTATGACTACTATTTCTGGAGCTGATTCTTTAGTTTCACAAAGTAAGGACGTGAGCGGAATTCCTGAGTTGCCCATCGCTTTCGTCTTGATGCCATTTGCATTGAATATATGCTCTAATAAAAAATTCACAGTAGTCTTGCCATTTGTTCCTGTAACGCCAATACATTTGCAGTTCAACCGACTAAATTGTTGCATAGCTAATTCAACTTCGCCTATGACACTGATTTTTATTTTCATAGCTAAGGCATAAAGCGGATGGCTTTTAGGCACTCCAGGGGAAACAATCACTAAATCAAATTCCATCTGAGACAGCTTCTCCATTGCCTCATGGATTTCCAGGCACTTAAGGCCAGTTGATTGGAGGTTTTGAACTTCTAAAGAATTTAATAAAGATGATAACGCATCATCTACAGCTGTCACGGAGCAATTTTCAGATAGCATGTAGCGTGCAGCTGAACGCCCACTAATGCCTAAGCCAAAGACTAATGCTGATTTTCCTTTTAATTCTAAGACCATTCCACGCCTTTATTCACTGAAACTTTAATGATGACATCCCAACAATCGCGAGAAGTAACCCCACAATCCAAAAACGAATAACAACTTTGCTTTCAGGCCATCCAATACATTCAAAATGATGATGTAAGGGGGTGCATCGGAAAATGCGTTTCTTTTTTCGGTATCTATAGCTCATTACTTGCATAATTACCGATAGAGTTTCTACAACAAAAACGCCCCCGACGAGAGCTAAAAGCGCCTCACGCTTTAGAAGCACGGCAGCAACGCCTATTATGCCCCCAAGCGCGAGAGAACCCGTATCGCCCATAAATATTTCCGCAGGATATCCATTGTACCACAAGAAGCCGATACATGCACCAACCAAAGCACTTAAATAGATAGCAATTTCACCACTTCCTTCGACATACAATATGTTTAGATACCCGGAGAGGTCTAAGTGATTAGAAACAAATGCGAAAAGAGCTAAACAACTTGCTACCATGATCAAGCATCCTGTCGCCAGCCCATCAAGGCCATCGGTCAAATTTACTGCATTCGATGCGCCTGCAACAACAAAAGTGATCAATAAGGGTGCTAGAGCCAAAAAAACGCCTGAAAGTACAAATAAAGGTTCTTTTACAAAAGGAAGGTAAAATCGTGATGCATATTCTTTAAGAGTTAGTTGTTGATGTGGACTTGCCTGTTCTCTTCCCTCGAATGGCAATTGAGCATTTTGTACAATCTGTTCTTTAATAA
>JACDDG010000271.1:3304-4268 GCA_013817115.1 Parachlamydiaceae bacterium
GGCTGAAACCATGATCCACTCGAAACAGCCTCTGTAGCAGCCGGAATGAATAAGTATGCAGCAAGTAATCCAGAGACAACAGCTTGACAGAAGAGCTTTTTCCTAGCCGATATTCCCTTGTTATTGCTATATTTCAGCTTTAAATAGTCGTCACGAGCTCCTAGGAGCCCAAATACCAAAGTTGTTAAAAATAAAATAAGGGTAAAAATATGCGTAAGATCCATCCACAACAACATTGCGGTTAGCATTGAAAATAGAATCAGCACGCCTCCCATCTTTGGAGTTTTCCTCTTTGGCTGATGCAATCGTACAAGTGTTGGGCAATCTTCGGTACGTGCAGGCTGCTCATTTTTTATAGATCCCACTACTCGGATAAACCAAGGCCCTAAAAATATCACTAATAACAATGAGGTTAACGCGGCAAGAATCATCCTCACAGAATATTGTGAAAAGACAAATGGTCCTTTGAGCGATAACTGATACTTTAAAAAATTTATGAAAGCCACGATCATACTGAATACTTACCCCTTAACAACTTATCCCTCTAACAACTTCGTCCTTCCCCCCAGTGTACTCTAAGAGAACTTATTTGTGTCGTTAAAAGAGGTAAAAAACGAAAAATTTCTGGATTGGTCTTTTCTTCAACGTAGGCGTCATTAAAAGCAACACGTTATAATTTGTTATTTAGGAGACACAAAGACATAAGATAGCTGCCGACTTTAGCTTGTTTAAAAAGCTTAGAGCCATTTCTAATCTTTGTGCCTTTGTGTCTTTGTGTCTTTGAGTTGAATTTTTTAGGGCACAAAGACATTTATAAATCGTGATTTTTTGTCCTTGCCTTATACCGAAGTGCCTTTGTGTTAAATTTTTAACTTCACATCAGATGGAATCATAACTTTGGGTATATAACGAAGTGTATATACCGAAGTGCGTCCAAATTTTGGATTTTGGCAAAGAGAAAGCT
>JACDDG010000272.1 GCA_013817115.1 Parachlamydiaceae bacterium
GATTTAGCCATTTTGAAGCTTTATAAAGCGATTTGAGGCAATGAATGTTGGAGCCTTACCCCTGGGGTAAATCTTCAACATCCATTGAATTTCCTATCCTTATCATGAAAATCCTTCATCCGACTATTTCTTGATCCCTTTGAAAGCACAGTTTCGAGCTTCTCAGCAAAAATTGTCTCAATAGGATAAACTAGAAGAGAGATGGATTCTTCAAAAAATGGCTTTCCACGATATTGAAAAAGCTTTAGTTCTCGATGTAATGGTTCTACAGCATCACCAATTCCAACATCGACGTGAATTTTATCTTTCATTTTTGCAAAAGCGGCTTTGAAAATTGTGCGATACCCAGGATATTCCATGTGAGGCTGTGCAAGCAGATCGATATTGTCAAAAGAAAAAGTAAATCCATCATCAGATGGTATCGCCGCGATCTCTTCAAAGATTTCTTGAAGAGGCTTTACATCCGCATTCATTCTGGTCAAAAGAAAATCGAGACCTACTGTTTCTCTTCCAATTTTCATCATGTAGGAAAGTAAAAACCCTCCTTTGAATATAAATTTGTCGACGTGAGACGAACGCGCTAGTCGTGTTAAAAAACGTTCTAATAGAAGTTGCTTCCAGCAAGCATTAAAAGGAATATTTTTTTCCTTGGCAATCGTTTGGAGTCTATCTTTGAGAGCTTGTTCATTGATCATGTGGTTATACTCAGTAAATAAGGTGTGATATCGAAATGAAGCTTTTTAGCATATTGTTCGAGCTTTATAAAATCGATACGATCTTTACCGCCCTTTGCTACTGCTTCTTTCAGCGCTTTAATGGCTGTTTCGCGACTCAAAAGTCGGAAAGTATCTATGATTGTGCGTTCCTTGTCAAAAATGGGGATGAGAACTCCTTCAAGTTCCATTTCCGTTCTCCCTAAGTCAAGGTCACGAAAACGCACAATTTTAATTTGCCGATTACTGCGAGCTGATGTCTCATGTCGAATCCCTATCCAATGTTGACGAGGAATCTCCTCGGTCAAATCATAAACGGCTAAGGCGGAAATAAGGCAAACGACCGAACTGTTAATTGAAAAAACTGCGTCTATTAGATCTGCCCACCTAAAAGAGCTAGGATTGTGATAGTCAATTGCTTGATACACTCCGCGCTTTATTTTCTTCAGTTTTCCGGCTTTAACATAATAGCTTAGCACAGCGGAAGGAACTCCGATATCACGAACTTCTTTTGAAGTAAAAGAAGCTCGGTTGAGTAAAGGTGTAAGGAGTTGTAAACAGGATTTAGGTCTCATGAAATACCCTCTTTTTTTTAACTTAACAAAAACGCCCAATCTTGTCAATTGGGTGTTTTTGTTAAGTTAAAAAGAAAGCTTTTATGCAATTTCACTTAAAATGCTTAAGCCTCTCAAGTTTTTCTATGGACTTTGAGATGATAAGGAAATAGCGTTAATAGCTATGAAGCAACAAGGTAGGCACTAAAATATATTGTCGGTCTTATCGAAACAGATACAGGAAATTTTGCCGATGAAAGCTTTTTTACTATGTTTGGAGAGGATTTTCTGAAGCTAGAATCCCTGGTGGAATCAACCACTCGGGGGGATCCGGAATCACCTCTGACTAGTGGTTGTTTCCATATCTTAGGAAGAATGTTCATGATGTCAATTTTTATTAGCAAGTTTATTTCCAACAAAACCTCTTTTGTGGTAAAATGAAGAAAAAGGAGGTTATATATGACAACTCACAGAATCTCTATAGATATAGAAGAAGCTGAGCACAAATACCTTAAAATGTGTTGCGCCAAACTTGGTATGACAATTAAACAATTTGTAACCAGTGCGGCTATTGAGCGTGTTGACAATTGGGAAGACAAGTGGATGCTAGAGCGTTGGGAAAGAGATGGCACAAGAGAAGAAATGGAAAAAGAAAAAAACAATCCTGAAAGAATTGTATATGAACTTAGCCTTGATGGTTCTCTTATCGAAACAACATATTCAAATACAGAGAGACGTGTAAATGGTGTATAAAATAATTCTCGAAAAGAAGGCTGTAAAGTTCCTTGAGAATATCCCTCAGTCCGAAAAACTAAAAATAATAGAAGAAATAAAATCTTTGTCTGAGAACCCACGAAAACAAGGAGTGATTAAGCTTAAAGATTCCGACCCGTCTCAATATAGGACTCGCCAAGGCAATTACAGGATTGTCTTTGAAATAAAAGATGACGTTTTAATTGTTTTAGTCATTCGAATTTTCATCAGAGGGGATGAGTATTAGTTTTAGCCGTCAAACCTTATAAAAAGTCTTAAATATTTAAAAGCTTCTTCAGAAGATTGTATCACCCCTGTTCCGTAGATAAATTATAGTACTTCAAAGATTCTTCTTTAGACTGCTCAACGCCTTTCCCCCATTTATAACAATTTCCTATATAATATTGAGCAATGGAGAATCCTTGGGCAGCAGCAAGAAGATAATATTTAAACGCTTCTTCAAAAGACTTTTTCACTCCCCAGCCATTTTCGAAGGCTTCAGCTAGTGCAGATTGAGAAAATGGATCATTTTCCGTTGCGCCCATAATTTTCCAGATAACCTCTTATTCAAGACCATGTTGCATGAGCAAAAGAGCACCATCATTGCTCAAAATTTTGGTTAAGAATTTATATTGAAACTCCGCAATTTCAGGCGAATACACTTTTTCAACATGCTCTATGGCCGTGTAGTGTACACCAATATATTCAATTCCCTGTCCCATTAATGCCATTTCAACTTCTTCGACATGGCTTCTTTTGTCATCAATAAAGACAATTTTTTTTGGTTGTTTATTGATGATCAATAAGAAAAGCACAAAAATCTCCCCTTTTTTGTTGAACTCTCCTGTAAATAAAATTCCTTGGATATACATTGTTGGTGTCTTTGAGGGAACGGAAAAAGTTGTTTTTACTGGAGCGCTATCAAGAAAATTCAACCCAAGCGAAGTTACTTGACGTAAAGTGGAATCAACAAGCGATGGCTGCCGATGCGTTAAACCCATGATGACAATTCCTCGTTGCTGCAAAAGTGCTAATGCCGGGATAAAAGCCTCTTCAACCGGTTTAACCGGACAGACTTTTTGCACTTCAATCCACCTCAGGATAACACTCTCTGGTAGCTTCCTCCAGAGTCATTCCATTTCTCATTTTTGCATGTGCTTTGTCATAGAACCATTCGGTGTGCCCCAGAGCCTGTTTGCCTTCAAAAGTCGTATTATCAAGATAAACTAGCACCCATGTGTCATTGTCGATCAGAGGAACTATATTTTCGACAGTAACCGTTTCAATGATTTTGGCTTCCACCATGAACGGTATGAGGAAAGTTACTGCGCAAAACAACATCCTCAAAAACTTAATACACTCACAGACCCCCAGTTGAGTATGCTGTGAGAGGATTCAAAAACTCACCTTTTTAAATATTTTAATATCACTTTAGGCCCTAGCCTGGTTGATATAATGTTCTAGATCGGACAAAATAGTGAGTACATCATCAAAGCTGACAGGCTTTGTAAGATACATGTCGCGCATCGATTGGTAGTCACGCTGCAATGCAGGTAATCTCTCAACCTGAGGAACAAGGCGAAAGGTTCCAGGTTTTGCTAAATCATAGTTTGCCCAAAAACTGCCAAAGAACTGACTCTTCCATAAAACGACTCTGTTTCGGAGATCGTGTTGATTTATAGCCCCGATTGCCATCGGATGATTCGCTAGTGATGCAGTATCCGCCTAATGGCGCGAAAACCTATCTGGCGTTGGTTTATCGGATGGTCGGTAGTATTCTGTGTGTAGGATCGTAGCTTTTTCCCAAAAAGTCCGATCTACCCCCAGTGCCACGACTTCGCATCGCCAATCGGGAAATGCTGCGGGAAGAACCTCGGCAATCCACGGTCGTATCGTATGAAGGCCTATTGGTTGCTGATCGGTGAGAGAGCCAAACTCCAGTTTTACAGAACGCTTGAGATACTCAAACCCTGTTGGCTGCGACGAAGGGTAATGAAAAAGAAGTACTGGTGAATTCGTGTTGGATTCTTTCAAAAATTCGAATCGCACTCGCTCATTTTTTCCTAGTACGTCCACTACAGCGCTTCCAACGCTGGCATGATCTGGGTTCGAACAGCAACTTCACATGCAGCCTCGGCTCTTGTCATCCATTTGTTGGCCTGATTACGGGTTATACCCGCTTCAGGAAGGTTCAGAAAAGTAGGCGACAGCGAGAGGTCTATATCTTCAGAGAACCGATCGATC
>JACDDG010000005.1 GCA_013817115.1 Parachlamydiaceae bacterium
TTTAGCTTTTTGCTCAGGATTAATGAATTCGTTTTCAGACATAGTGTGACCTCTTTTGATAATGGAATCACTAAAATACTATGTTGCTACGATATACTCAAGAATTTTTTATAATGCGTTTGCCCTGATTGATCGTGTGATCAATTGGATTTAATCTTAAGATAGGATAATATTGGGTAGAATGGTGTCCTATCAACTCTTCGCTATTAAACGCCTGCGGATAAATATTAATAGGTACGCTCTCATAGTAGCTTTCCGGTAGAAGTTCTGAGCGTCCATTTTCAGAAATTTCCCAGAAAATATATGGATCGATTCTTCCTTGATTTAGTATTGTTTGCTGCATAATACTCCCTTTTAATATTTTTATTTTTATAGCTAAAATTTATGCTTGTATGTAAAATAATAACAAGAAATAAATTATTTTGCAATAGTGATAAACCTTTTTTTTGTTTAATCTTTTGATGCGCGTAATTGTGGTTTTATTTTATTGAATAAGTATTGTAGTAAATTTTTGGATAGAAAATTTTTGGTTGAAAATTAAAATAAAACAGACGAAAATCATTATTCTGATCAAAATGATATTAATATTATCAAATTTTAAATATTAAAATGGAGTTTTAAAAATGGAAAAGCAATCCCAAATTATATCCATCCTCAAAAACTTAAATGGTGCGGAATTGCTCCTCCATTAAATGACAGGGCAGATATAACTCTTGGACTTTATTACAATGTTCTTTGTCCTCAAGAGCGTGATGCTGAGCCAAGACGGAAACTATATGCCTGGATTAGCCAAATGAATCCAAGCCAGGAATATCCGCTTACTGATGACGAATTGTTCTTATTTTCCCCTGCGACATGCAGAGGTCTCGCTGGTAAAGCGTTTTATGGCCAGCTAGCTACTAAGCTTTTAGTTCTTTTGAACACTGGTATTGGATTTGATAAAGCTCTAGAGAAAGCTTTAGAATACCTTGAGGATGAATCATCATTGGTTTATCGAGAAATGAGTGTAATATTTCAAGAAAAGGAACGTTTAGAAAAAAGACCTTCACTAAAAGCTCGTTATCGTTTGCTTGCAGATGCTTTTGAAAACTGCGGAACAAATCCTAGAAACGCTCTCAGCTATGTTGTCCAAAAATATCAAAATGTAAAGGATGACAGAAAAAAATTAGAGGCTCTGCTCGTTGGCTCGAAAAAGGGGCAGGACAAAAATTACGAGATTTTGATTATTGGATTCATCGAAAAAAACCATTAGTTGCTTTAATTACAGAAACCGTCCATACTTTTCCTAATGCACCTTTTTTTCTTGCTCTCCAAGAAGTAACTCCAGAGTCTCTTATGGATTTAAAAGCAGCTTTCAGTTCCAAAAATTTGAATTGGGTTTCATTTAATAATATCTCTCAAAAGGAAACTTCATTTATTACTTCTGAAAATGAAACAGTTCTCGGAGAGTCTGGTTCTCACACTGCAACTATAGGATTAAGTCCCGAATTATTAGTGCAGCGTATTGGTCTCGAATATTTGCCAAGCTCTTCAGGAACTCCACGGACCATTTTAGGCGTGGAAGTGATTAATGCACTTACGGGAGGTCATTTTGCTATTTTTTCAGTGCATTCAGATTATCTGATTCAAGATGGGCTCTATTCTGCAACCACAAAAACTATTCACCTCTTTATTAAAGAATTTACGGGTGAAGGTAGACTTCCATTTGTTTTTGGGGGAGATTTAAACGCATTTGAGGGCTTGTATGGTAGCCAGCACATAGAAGATTTGAAAGCTGAGTGGCCTTTAAGAGTTGATTACCGTGAGGGCGATTTTTACTCCCCTAAAGAAATTGTGAGCTCTACGTTTGTGGGGCATCATCGAGATGATTATAAGATCAATTGACGAAGAGGGGAATGTTCAGCCAAATGCATTAGATCACATTTTCCTAACACTAAAAAAAGTTTTAGGCTTTCGAAAATCTGGTGTCTACGATGAACCTCAAAATTTGATAGATCCCGAAAAAGATCCAATAAAATTTAGAAAATATCTTAGAGATCGCAATACTACCTCAGATCATTTTATGAATGGAGTATTGTTTGTTTCTCCGTGAAGATCAGAAGCAAATAGATTACTGTCCTTCCGTATAAGGAAACTTTTCGGACTTCCTATCCTTGCATGTAAGGACAGAAAGTGATATATTTATCCTTATACAGAAGGATGATAGATGAAAAATTTTTTGGAGACTCTACAAGAGGAATTTCGAACTACTTTATACAAGTCTGAGACCTCTAACCAGCGTCGCTATCAGTTCCCTGAAGCTAAAGGTCTTGCAAAAATCGCTATAGGAATGAGACGTTCAGGTAAAACTTATTTTTTGTTTCAAACAATGAGAGATCTTATTGCTCAAGATATTTCAGTCGACCGTTTGCTCTACCTAAATTTTGAAGATGATCGACTTTTACCAATGGATCAAAAAAAAATGGGGGAATTGATCGATGCGTTATACACGCAGCAGCCATATCTTCATGATCAAAAGTGTTTTCTTTTTTTAGATGAAGTTCAAAATGTTGAGGGATGGTCATTAGTGATTCGTCGTCTTCTGGATACGAAAGATCTTGAAATTTATATCACTGGATCTTCAGCAAAATTATTAAGTAAAGAGATTGCAACCTCTTTGCGAGGCCGTTCGTTATCTTTAGAAATTCAACCTTATAATTTTCAAGAGTATCTAAGTGCAAAGGAAATATCTTTGCCTTTAAAGCCATTCGGGAGAAAAGTTTTGGATAAATATGGATCACATTTAACCGGCTTTTTTCAAAGAGGAGGATTTCCTGGAGTTCAATCTCTCTCTGACCAGGAAAGGATCGAAATGTTACAAAACTATGTAGAGGTTGTTATTTTTCGAGATGTTGTAGAGCGTCATAAAGTAAGTAATATTTCATTATTAAAATATTTTGTTGGAGTTCTATTGAAAAATGCGGGGTCTCGATTCTCTGTTAATAAGTTCTACAAAGATATTCAAAGCCAAGGCTATAAGGTTGGAAAAGATACGTTACACAACTACCTGGAGTATTTGGAGGATGCATTTCTTGTATATACCGTCCCGGTATTTACAGAATCCCTAAGAACTTTAGAAACAACACCAAAAAAAATCTACGCTATCGATAATGGTTTGATTAATGCAACAACGTTCAATCTTGCATTAAATTTTGGAAAGTTATTAGAAAATCAAGTTTACTTGGATTTACGTCGTCAAAAAAAGGAAATTTTTTATTATACGACCTCTGAAGGATATGAAGTGGATTTTATAACGAAAGATCAAAAAGGGGTTTACGAAATAATTCAAGTTGTTTGGGATCAAAGAGATTCTAGTACATATGAACGCGAGGAAAGAGCTCTCAAGTCAGCTGAAAAGGACTTGGGGATTAAAGGTCGAATTATTGATTGGGAGACTTATATAAAATCTATTGATTGATTCAAATCGATCATACTTCAATTAATCACAACTAATCGGAAAAAATATGAAAATACTTATCATCGGTGGAACAGGCTTTCTTGGTTCCTGCATCATCAAACGCTTAGAAACAGACCACCAAATTGCTGTTTTGCATCAAGGCAAAACTAATTTAATTTTATCAGAAAGTGTCCATGAAATACTTGGGAGTAGGAATGAATTAGAAAGTGTTAAAGAGAAAATTATCGCTTTTGGACCGGAAATCATTCTTGATATGATTCTAAGCTCGGAAAAACAAGCGATTGAGTTGCTTAAAGTGTGTAAGGGGATCGCTAGAAGAGTTATCGCCGTTAGTAGCAGTGATGTTTATGAAGCTTTTGCAATTTTCTTGGGCTTTCTTCAGGGCATGTTTCCACCCCTTTAAGCGAGCTCTCTACTTTGCGTAAACAATTCCATTTATTGAAGGACATTGATCATACAACGCTTTCTCCATGGCTGGGGTCTGATTATGAAAAAATTCATGTCGAAGAAGCGATCATGAATGATAAAAATATCCAAGGAACAGTCGTGCGTTTGCCTATGGTTTATGGACCAGGCGACATTCAAAAGCGTTTTTCAGATGTCATTGCATGGCAAAAAAATGATCATGATATTATTATGGATCGCGAAACTGCTGATTGGGTTGGATGCTGGGGATATGTAGACAATGTCGTTGAAGGAATTTGCCTGGTTCTGACAAGTGAAAACTTTGCAGGAAAAATCTACAATATTGCAAATTCTACAACTTTACCTTTCTCTAGAATCGTTGAAACGCTTGGAGAAGTCTCCGGATGGAAAGGCAAAATTGAAATTGTATCGAATGAACATCTTCCTACTAACCTCAAAACCATCTTTAATCTTTTGATATCAATCCTTTGCAAGGATTAAGCCTTGACATCAGTAAAATTATTGAAGAGCTTGGCTTTCAGGATGTCATTTCGGATAAAGAAGGATTTTATCAAACTTTTAAATGGTTTGTATGATGACGATGATGATAGATCAATTAGATTGACAAGGAATTAAATTATCCTTATCATCAAGTAAATTTATGGATCAAATAAGTTCACTTTATATATGCTTAATTGCATTCAGTTTGTTCTTTCAATCTGAGTATTGAAGCATGAATAATGAGGCGCACAGGAGTTGGGATGGTTCAAATTAGGAGCAATCTTTATGAATAGAAACGCTTTAATTATCAGTACAGGGTTTGCTCTGTTTTCAATGTTTTTTGGCGCAGGAAATATGGTTTTTCCTATTCAACTAGGGCAAGAAACCGCAGGCAATCATCTAGTCGCAGCTTCAGGTATTATGTTAACTGGAGTTCTAGTCCCATTTATGGGTGTTTTTGGCATGCTTCTCTATGGTGGAAGCTTGCAAAATTTTTTCAGCTATTTTGGCAAGAAAGGAATCTTTCTTTTTTCTCTTTTAGCTTTAGCCTTGATGGGCCCTTTTGGAGTGGTTGCCCGTTGTCTTATTGTTTCTCATGGAGCTCTAAAACTACTTTTTCCTTTCATAACTTTGCCTATGAGTAGTTTATTGCTCTGTGTGATTGTATATATATTAGCCATCAATCAAGGCAAAATCATTTCTTTGCTAGGGTCAATTGTCACACCCTTTTTGATTGTATCAATTTCATTTATTGCGATTATGGGCTTATGGAATATAGAAGCACCACCTGCAACTCAATTGGCGTCTTGGGATGCATTAAAAACCGGTTTTTTTCAAGGCTACAAGACAATGGATCTTTTAGCAGGCTTCTTTTTTTCCCAATTCACTATCTCTCACCTGCGAAAAAAATTAATAGATAAAGGGCAGGAGGATCAACTTACCTCCATTTTTTCAAGATCGTTGCTTATAGGCATTGGATTAATGTTCGCTTTTTACTTTACAATGGTAGTTCTTGGAGCCCATTACGCTCCATTACTTGTAGGCCAACAGCCACAGTCGATGTTAGGGATTATCGCGATAGCTTCCATTGGTTCATTGGCCACTCCTTTCGTTTGTTTAGCACTTATTTTAGCTTGTATTACTTCCGCGATTGTTTTGAGTACACTTTTCGCAGAGTTTCTTAGAAAGGATATTTGTCAGAATAAATTGGGGCATCGGACGTCAATTTTAATTACAGTGGCTATTAGTTTTGGTATTTCAAATTTAGATTTTAACGGAATTTCTAAGTTTTTAGGGCCAGTTGTTGAAATGATTTATCCTGTTTTGATAATTCTGACCTTGTTTAATCTTGTAGTCAAGGGAATTGAATTTATAAGAGCAAGGGGAGTTGAAGAAAGCGAAATGGAAGTCGAAATGGATATTAGCGCTAAATAGTTCCTTCATACATTTGTCAAAAGAATATTTGAGCTTTGAGTAGTCCTTAAGGGCAGGGTGTAGAATTTTCAAGGAAATCGAGCCAAAGGTTGTCCTAGTTTGCAACAGAAGTGGTTGTTGCTGCCAGAAAAAACGTTTGCGGTGTTTGGTAACTTTCGCCCCCACCCTGGGCTTACCGGGTGCGAGAAAGTTTCCAAATACTGCAAACGTCATTTCTAAGCTTAACATTTAACAAATTTGACGCGAAACTCTATAATTCTTTTTATTTCCAATTTTATATCCCCCTCTGGGCCTACATTTTGGGATAGAATAGGGCCACCCCTTTGGGGGATTAGGAAAATATAAATGTCTTCAAGGGCTGATCAAATTAAAGAATATTCGTTTTCGTTATTCATCAATATCATTGCATCCTTTAAGAATTTTTCAGATTTTTTTTGAAATTCTTGCTTTCTGGTTATGGCAGATAATTTTTCTTCGAGGGTAGCTATTTCCTCATGATGACTTTTAATCTCTTTTAGCAATGTACTGTAAATTGTAAAAATCTCTTTCTCAGAAAAACTGCAAGTAGAAATTTTATAGTCAGTCGTAAAATCCTTATGAAAGAAAGGCTCATCTACCATTAAAAGTTTTTTATTTTGTCCTAAAAATGGTTTTAAGTCCTCTAATGCATATTTTTTGATATCGTCATTGGCAATCAACAATAGCTCTTCTTTATCTTTAAGGTCTTGCCTCTCTATTTCAAGTGTGAGTTCTAAATCTTTACGATATCTAGCACTATGATCGTGAGGCAAATAAAAATATCCTTCTCTAAGGGAGGGGCCTACTTCACTCATATCTCCTAATTCACTTAGATGTTTGGCCGCTAATTGATTATAAGCAGAGGCTTTTGGATCCACAATAAGAGCAAAATTTTTTAAACATGATCCAAGAGCAAGGAATGGTGCTGCAACTAATGATGCTACAATATAGGGAAGTGCAATTGCACTTTCTGCAGAGGAATCTCCATCTCCCAATCCCCAGAAGATGGATGCAGATGAAGACCTGTAACGAAGCTTAGGCACTTCCTCATCACCTTCGATAACTAGCCTAACGTTTCTTCCTCTCCACATACATGCAGGGTACCAAAGACAACAATCTGCGGTCAATTCAATGCATTCAGCCTTATGTGAGCCTGATACCATCGTTTGTTGTACTGAATTTAAATTATAAAAATTCATCTTTCCTCCAAATCGTAATTTTGATTAGCCTCCACACTCATTCTTAAATAATATTGAATGACCTAATGAAGCATCCCTAATGGAATAAATTAAGTTCGCATAGATTGTAATTTAAAACAAACAGAATATTTTCCATCTCTTTCTCTTTTGACAACCTTTGTTTTGTTGGAGGCATCGCAATATTTTAGGTCCATTGTTAGAGATGATCAATCCATTCCTCATTGCATTGACGATGTGTCATATCAAAACAAAGTTTTGGAGAGAAGACGATCAAAAGCGTCAGTACAAAAAAAACTTGCACTATGTGTATGGAATCTCTAGAATCCCTACACAAATGGAGGCAATCATGACGGTTGAATTAGAAGAAGATAAAAAAATCGACAAATTTCTAGATGATGTCGCGTTAACAGAATTGCATACGCATTTGGGGTTTGCCATTTCGCCGACAATGCTTTGGGAGATAGCTCACGACCAAGGTATTCTTTTACCTACAAAAGACTACTGGGAATTCGTCGAGATGATTACCATTCAAGATTCGAAGTCCTATGAAGAATATTTAAAAATGTATGACTGGACAGAAAAAATTCAATCATCCCCTGAAGCACTGTTCTTGGGCATCCAAAACGTTGTTTCCGGCGCCTTCAGAAAAAGCAATATTCATACCATTGAAATTCGATTTAACCCTATTTTGCGCAATCGCTCTAAAGAAAAAGATTTAGATCACTTGATCGTGTTTGCCTTGCAAGGCATGGAAAGAGCTATGTTGAAATATCCTGTTAAAGCAGGGATTATATTGATGATGGATCGGCGTTTTACAAAAAAACAAAATGAAGTCATTTTGAATAAGTCTATCAAATACAAAAATCGCGGAGTCATTGGAATTGATTTAGCGGGACCAGTTGAACTCAATGAACATTCTCGCAGTTTTAAGCCTAGAGACATTGCCGACCTAATTCAAGAAGCTAAAAATCATGACCTTGGTGTTACCATTCATACTGGAGAAGCTACAGGGTCAGAAGAAATGTGGGAGGTTATCGAGGAACTACAGCCTGATCGCATCGGTCATGGTATCGCAAGCGTTAACGATGAGAAATTATTAAAACATCTTGCTGAAACGAAAATTGTGCTGGAAACATGTCCAATTTCTAATCTGAATACAAAGCTTGTAAAAGACTATGATGAACTGCGCCACATTTATAGTACCTTCAATAAGTATAACATTCCGTACACGATCAACACCGATGGTCCGGAAATGCAGCTCATATCACTTAGAAAAGTATTTATGACCCTTTATAAAGAGAAAATTTTAAGTGCAGAAAATTTAATTAAGGCAAATGATATAGCCAAAAATGCGAGTTTTATCAAAAATGCTTGACTTTACAGTTGAAAAATTCCTTACATTTGATGATGTCTTGTTGATGCCCAATTATTCTGAAATTGTGCCTGTAGATGTTGACTTAAGAACTGAACTATCTTCAAAGCTGATTTTAACTATTCCGATTCTATCAGCTCCCATGGATACTGTCACAGAACAGAATATGTTGATAGCATTAGCTAGGCAGGGTGGGCTGGGAATCTTACATCGGAATCTTCCGATTGCTGAACAGGCCCAAATGCTTAAGGAGGTCCTTGACTTGGAGCTTAAGGCTGGAGCTGCTGTAGGGGTAGGCGCTGACTTTAAAGAACGGGTCGACGTATTGGCAAAACTGCGGCCTTCTACTATTTGCATCGATTCTGCACATGGCCATACAAAAAACGTTATTGAAGCGACTCGTTACATTAAACTGCAGTACCCTGAAATTTATTTGGTTGTCGGAAATACAAGCACTTATGCCGGCACTAAAGCTCTGTTTGAAGCCGGAGCTAGTGCAGTTAAAGTTGGTATGGGTTCCGGATCGATTTGTACCACAAGGATCATGTCCGGAGTCGGAGTACCTCAACTTTCAGCGATCATTGAAGCAGCCAAAGCAGCGCGAGAATTTCAGCGTCCAATCATTGCCGATGGTGGCATAAAAACTAGCGGTGATATCGTAAAAGCTTTAGCCGCTGGAGCTTCTGCAGTCATGTTAGGCTCCTTACTTGCCGGAACCGACGAGTCGGTTGGTGAAATTGTCGAACTCCAAGGCAAGTACTACAAATCCTACAGGGGAATGGGATCTGTAAAATCCATGGTAAAGGGAAGTGCCTCACGCTATGGTCAAGAGTATAACGAAGGGCAAGAGAAGTTTATGGTTCCGGAAGGTGTTGAGGGATTAGTGCCAAGTCGGGGTCCACTTGATCTTTGGCTTAATCAATTAATGGGGGGATTGCGTGCGGGTTTTGCTTATCTTGGATCAAAAGATCTGAATACCTTACACGAAACTGCTCGCTTTATCCAAATCACCCAAGCAGGCGTAATTGAATCTAAACCCCATTCCATTTTGCAAGGTTGTATATGATTTTAATTGTCGACTTCGGGTCTCAAACTGCTCATTTAATTGGAAGAAGACTACGGCAACTAGGCATTGTGACGATGCATGTTTCCCCAGAACATGCTCTGGATAAAGTGGCTGAACATAAACCAAAAGGGATCATATTTTCCGGTGGTCCAGCTTCAGTCAATGAAATGAACTCTCCTACAATTGATTTAAAGATTTTCGATCTGGGGTTACCGATTCTTGGTATTTGCTATGGTTGGCAGTTGATGGCCAAACTTTTAGGAGGAGTAGTTATCCAAGAAAAGAAAGAATATGGTCCAGAGAAAGTTAATTTTTATGGAAATTTCTTAGGTCTATCAGGTCCCACTACGTCCACAGTAATCATGTCTCATGGCGATTGCGTGACCACGCTGCCTCCTTTATTTGATGTGACAGGATCGACACAAAATGTAAATTGTGCTGCAGTAGTTAATCAGCAAAAAAACTTCTATGGCTTACAATTTCATCCAGAAGTCCATGACACAGAAAGTGGCACAGAAATTTTAAAATATTTTGCCTTAAATATTGCAGGATGTTCATTCACGCCTGAACATTATGATCTCGAAAAGATGGTGAAAGAACTCCGTACCAAGATTAAAGAATCCAAAGTTATTTGCGCAGTGTCAGGGGGGGTTGATTCGACTGTTGCTGCTGCGTTGATCCATAGGGCAATAGGCGAAGATCTTTATCCGATCTACATCGAAAGCGGATTAATGCGCATCGGTACAGCAAATAGGGTCAAATCATTATTTAAGAATGCTCGCATCGTCCATGCCGAAAAACTATTTATCGAGAGTTTAAAAGGGATTGTCGATCCGGAAGAAAAACGAAAAATGATTGGAAAATTGTATGTTGATCTTTTTGAGAAGGAAGCGGCTCTTATCCCTGGTGTTACATTTCTCGGCCAGGGCACAATTTATTCTGATGTCATTGAATCAAAAGGGACACAGCTATCCTCTCATATAAAATCGCATCACAATGTTGGCGGTTTACCAGATACTCTATCCTTAGAGCTATTAGAACCCTTAAGAGGTTATTATAAGGATGAAGTCAGGGAAATTGGAAGACTACTCGACCTCCCCAGTAGCATTTTGGAAGAGCATCCTTTCCCTGGGCCCGGTTATGCAATACGCATTCGCGGCGAAGTAACACCTATCAGGTTACAACAAGTTATCCATGCAGATGCTATTCTTATTGAAGAGTTAAACAAAATAGGCTTATATAACCAGCTTTTTCAGTGTTTCCCTGTAATGACCGGAGCCTATAGCACTGCCGTTAAAGGAGATGAAGGGGTATTCGCGGAAGTTATAGCTATAAGAGCTTATGAATCTAAAGATATTATGACATCCAGATGGGCACGCCTACCATATGAAGTTTTACAAAATATTTCTTCGCGTATAGTCAATGAAGTCCCTGATATTTCCCGGGTTGTCTATGATATCTCCACTAAGCCACCAGCAACCATGGAATGGGAATAAGAAATAGTCCCCTAGAGACTCTTAATTTACTCGCAAAATTTACGATGTTGGGACCACTCAATTTACGCCTAATGCGATTTCATTAAAAGATGTGAATGCTTATATTTGCAAAAAAGATTAAATTTATTTATATACTAATACAAATCGAGTATAATGAAGAAGGTGAGAAAAATATGCACTGGAAGTTATGATTCAGTCTACGAGTGGAGGAGGTGATTTAAGTTGGCAATAAATAAATCTATATATCTTATATGCAGAAAGCATTTTAATGCTGCTCATCGGCTGCATAATCCGAACTATTCTCCAGAGAAAAATCTTGAAATCTTTGGTCTTTGTAATAGTAAAAATGGTCATGGACATAACTACATTCTAGAGGTCTACATCAAAGGCGAAGTCGAGCCGGAAACTGGATTTGTGATGAATCTTGTCGAGTTAAAGTCCATTGTAGAAAAAGAAATTATACTAGAATGCGATCACAAACATTTAAATCATGATGTTGAATGGCTGAAAGACATTAACCCTACAGCTGAAAATTTAGCCGTCGCTTTCTGGGAGCGATTAGTAAATCAATTTCATAAAGAAGTGAAATTGCATAAAATTAGGTTATATGAGACAGAAAATAATATTGTTGAGTATAAAGGGGGGGAATAACTTATGGGTTCTTTTGATTTCGAAGATTTACCTGATGATAGCCCTAAAATTGTTAAACTTGCTTATCATGTTGAGGCAATACTTAAACTACTGGGAGAAGATACGAATCGCGAAGGTTTATTAAAGACTCCAACACGCGTGGCTAAGGCGATAGAATTTCTAACAAGTGGCTCTCGAAATGGAAACGAAGAAAGTGGAAATGGCATTGAAAAACTTCTCTCTAGTGCCGTATTTACTCATGAATATGATGAAATGGTATTGGTAAAAGACATAGAATTTTATTCTCTTTGCGAACATCATTTACTACCTATGTATGGGAAAGTGCATATCGCCTATATTCCTAACGGTAAAGTCGTTGGACTTTCGAAAATTCCTCGCTTGGTGGATGTTTTCGCCCGGCGTTTGCAGGTCCAAGAAAGATTAACAACAGAGATAAGAAATGCTCTTCAAACTTATCTCGATCCGAAAGGGGCCGCGGTTATGATTCAAGCACATCATATGTGTATGATGGTGCGCGGAGTACAAAAACAACAGTCAACAACTATGACAGTTGCCCTTTCCGGAGATTTTTTAACTGATTTAAAAACTAGAGAAGAATTTATGCTCATGGCTCTTCATAAAGCTTAAAATTGGAATGAAAATGAATATAATTGTTACCGGAGCAAGTCGCGGGATTGGTTTTCAGCTTGTTAAAGCATTTGTAAGAGAGGGGCATGCCGTTGTGGCTATAGCAAGAAATGAAGAAAAGCTTAATGTGCTCCTTTCAGAATGCCAAAAGGAGGTTCCAGAAGCTCGTGTTTACCCATTATCATTTGATTTAGCTTTACTAAGTAAAGGTGCAAAAGATTCTGATTTTCTTGAGCTGATTTTGAAAGCAATTCCTTCAGTGGATATTTTAGTGAATAATGCCGGGCTTTTAATCAACCAGCCCTTTGATAAGCTAACAGTCCAAGATTTTTTAGAAACCTATACAGTGAATCTTTTTTCAATTGTGTCTTTGATTCAGTTACTTCTTCCAATCATGGGCAAAAATCAATTGGGTCACATAGTCAACATTAGTAGTATGGGCGGAGTCCAAGGAAGTGGTAAATTTCCGGGTTTATCAGCCTATAGTTCTAGCAAATCTGCTCTAAATTGCTTGTCGGAATGTCTAGCCGTTGAATTGCAAAATCTTAATATCAGAGTGAATTGCCTTGCGCTAGGAGCTGTGCAGACAGAAATGTTGGCTCAAGCCTTTCCTAATTTTAAGGCCCCATTAACAGCGGAGCAAATGGCTCAGTTCATTGCAGAATTTTCGCTCACAGGGCACCGTTATTTTAATGGCAAGATTATTCCCGTATCATCTTCGACTCCATGAAATTTTATTGACTAGGCAGATGTGGCTCTTCATATCTCCTTAAATTGTCCTCAAATCTTTAGAAGATATCTTCCGAATAATAAATAAAAAATATGTCATAGATTCATTCTATTAAATTTTTATCTGTTTGCTTAAATGGTGTGACTAAATTCTTTTTTATGCTAACATTTAATTAAGTGTAATTTTTGTTAAATCAATGAAGTAATAAGGTGATTATGATTAATGAATGTAAACTCGTTGGGTGCTCAAACTTTCCTGCTTCAGGTTTTGAAGCTTGCAATAGGACTCACGGGGCAATATTAGATAAAGTGAGAAATACTCAAGGTAAAATTGAATTTTATGGGAAACAACAGCCCTACTATGAGCTTACCAATTTTTATGAAAATAAGAGAAATTCAAATCTTAAAATGATTCATTATAAAGGGAATAACTTTAAAACTAGTGAACATGCTTTTCAGTTTGAAAAATTTAATTATGGTAGTCAGCAAGCTCAGCAAGTGGGTCTGCAAATATTAAGTGCACAAACTCCCAGAGAGGCCTTTGATATTGCCCAAAAAAACGCACATCTTATCAGAATAAACTGGCAAGAGGAAAAGGATAGCGTTATGTACGAAATTGTTAAATCTAAATTTTCACAGAGCAGCAGGCACTTAAGAAATGTTATATTGAAAACTGACAATGCTATTCTCGTCGAAGCTAGTCCTCTGGATTCCTATTGGGGTTACGGTGTCAACGGTCAAGGAGAAAATAAATTGGGCCGAATTTTAATGCGAGTTAGGGAAGAGATGAAATTGAATCTTTACTAAAATCGTTATTTAGATGGAAACATGCTAAGAGGCAAAGATTGAGTTTTAACTTCTTTGTCTTTTATAGCTTTTTGATTTTAGAAGTGCCTTGTAGATCTCATTAATCCAGAAAAAGTTAAATCGTTTTAATGTTTTTTTTGTTGCTTATAATGTTGAAACAGAGTATCCTTTTGTAAAGGATTAGATTTATCCTTACGTCTTTGGCGAGTAGTCAACAGGCAACATGATCCAAAGCTATTTTTTCGCAAGAATTTCAAATTCATGCGAAAAAAAAAAGCCCATGAATAATCAAGATTTTATCCGGTCTTCTATAAGCGTTTCTCCTCTTTCAATATTCAAGAAACATGCTTTGATTCTCATCCAATTTTTTCTCATCATTTTTGTTTATCATACTTTGAAGGATCTCAAAGATTCGATTGTCATTACAGCCAGTGATGCCGGTGCCGAAGTAATTCCTTTTATTAAAATCTGGGCTATGTTGCCAATAGCTGTCGGAGCAAGCTATCTATTTGCAAAGCTATATAATCGTTTTGGAAGAGAAAAAACTTTATATGTGTTCATTTGCCTCTTACTTGGGGCATATATTCTTTTTGCTTTTGTATTATATCCCTTTTCAAGCATTTTGCATCTTTCCTCATTGTCAGAGTATTTAAAATCAAATCTCCCGTCTGGTTGTAAGGGCTTTATTGCTATGATCTCCTACTGGCATTATACCTTTTTTTATCTCATGGCTGAGTTATGGTCTCTTCTTATTCTTTCTATCTTATTTTGGAGCTATGTTAATTCGACCACGACGCTTTCAGAAGCCACGAAATTTTATCCATTGTGTATGTTTGTCGGGAATTTTGCCGGCATTATTTCTGGTCAGACTTCACATTATATGTCTCAATCTCTCACCGAATTCATTTCTTGGGAATCAAGCCTTCAGCTCATCACTTGTATCATTGTAGTTTGCGGACTAGCGATTATGGGAATTAACAGAATTCTTTCTATGAGCGAGCCTCAAAAAGTTATTCCTCTAAAATCGAAGAAACAAAAGCATTCATTAAAAGACAATATAGTTGCCATCTTTGAGTCTGGTCCACTTATATGCATTGCGACTTTGGTTGTAGGCTTTGGAATCACAAGTAGTCTAATTGAAATTGTATGGAAAGAGAATATTAGAAATCTTTACCCTTCTGCTCAAGCTTATAATGCATATATTAACCAATTGACTTCGATGATCGGTTTAATGGCAGTCATTATGTCTTTGATTTCGCGCTGGATGTGCCAAAATCTAAGCTGGACTAAAGTTGCGCTTATCACACCTACAACTCTATTCGCAACAAGTATATTTTTTTTCGCCGCTTTGATGGCCCCTGCTGAGATGCTGGCGCCTATTGCGACATTTTTCTCGGTAAGCCCGATCTATCTAATAGTGTTTTTTGGTTCTATTCACTATGTTCTTGGCTTAACGGCCAAGTACACTATCTTTGATATGACTAAAGAAATGGCATTTTTATCAATAGAGGAAGAGGAGAGGATTCGGGCAAAATCTGTCATCGACAGTATCGGATCCCGTCTAGGTAAGTCTGGAGCTTCCTGTCTTTATCAATTTTTGTTGATCGCATTTGGATCTACATCAGGACATATTTCTATCATTGGGATATCTTCCATCTGCATGATCGGGATTTCCATTTTAGCAACAAAGCGACTTGGACGTAATCTTAAAGAGGGCGATAATCTTTCAGAGGATAATAGAATTCCCGTTGAAGCCTTGGCCACATAGTGCAGGTATAGTGGATAAATTTTTAAAACAAATACCAGGATGCGATCAAGTGAACACGCTTCGAAGCAGCAAATGTAGCACGTTTCAAACTGAACGAAAAGCTCTCACAAAGTATTGGTTTGTCGCTTTAGTATTTGTTCTGGATTTCCAATTAATAGTTTTAGAAGTTTTTTAAACTCTTTTGGCGCTGAAAGCTGATGTTGGGTGTTATTTAAACAACCTGAATGGATGAGTGAGACGAATAATAAATCTGTGACATAGTCTTTTATCTGCTGCTTTTGCTCTTGAATTAGCGTTGATTTTGCGACTTTTTCGGCCAGCAAATCGAGCAAATCATCAAAATTATTTTCGAGAAAAATACTTCTTAAGGTAACGTGGGCATTATCGTCAATAAATAGATCCTGGTTAATGCGTGCAGTGATTAGGTCTTCAATGCACTTTTGATCTATTAAATGTAATTTTACCATCTTAGATGACAAGTCATAAAGCGCGATTTTACAGTCTATAAAAGCATTTTCTTTAGGCCTTTGGCCTTTAGGTTTTTCTACAGCAAATTCGCCGTGGTAATTTATGGGTAACAGACTTATATCTTGATCGGCAATTCGCTTTTGCACTTCAGGGTCGTCTAGCCACTGAAGAGCACTTTCCAGGCGTTTTCTTCTTTTTTCGATGATAGCTTGTTTTTTTACCAAAAGTGCAGGCGCATGTGTATAGACTCGATGAATGCATTGATGTTCTGCATGATTTGCATGTCCTTGGGCTACATGAAGCATTTTGATCAAAAGAGAAACTGCTTTACCAGATCGATCGATGGCGTCTTTGCAGGAAATATTTAACTTATCTGCTTGGATATAATTGGTGATATGGAGGATAAGTATGACGAAAAAAATCTCAAAAAAATCTTTTCTTTGGTTTAAATATAATATTTCTGGTTTTGCGCCGAACATAACTATAAGTGTTATATTCATAACCCTTTCGCAGTGGTCGTGAAAAGTTATTTCTTCAAGCCATCTGGGAGGGAAATAAAAGTTTCCTTGCGGAGTTAACATTTGATATTTTAATTGCTCGATAAATGTATCTGTTTCAAGTTCTTCTTTTCCAAATTCGTAACCAATTTGATGATAAAATGAAGAATCCTGGTCCAAAATGACAAAATTAAATGTCTCAGTGGCTGAATATTCGTCTTGTAATAACTTGAGTGCAGTATTACGGTGAGCCTCGTATCCTATCCATTTTGATTGGTCACTTTGCAGGCTAATATAAAGGTGGCGCTCACGGTGAATCTTACAACCATCAAGGTAAGCTCGAAATTCAGGTGTTACTTCAGCATAAGAAGTAAGCCCCAAACCTTCTCTTGTCGGGGTACCGATTCTTTGCAGTATTAAATTTTTAAAAGAACCATCTGTTTTAGTTATTTGCAAAGATCCTAATATAAATGGAGGATTATTTTGCGTGTGAGGATCAAAATTTTTATTTACTGTCCCCTTAAATTTACCCCAGTCGACCTCAGCCCTTGAAGCTCTTAGTTCTTTGTCCATATGCGAGATTGCATCAAAATCGTTAGAGGAAAGTCCCATATTTTCGGAATATGTATCTAGAATTGATTTTTGCGAAAAAGAGAGATTTCGCATTGCCTGTAAACCTGTGTTGATAACCTTATTGACAAGATAATCACAAAATGGATAAATATTTACTTCATTAAAGCGTACATATGAAAGGTCAAGAAGTACGCAAAACCCTAAGCAGGGTAATTTATCTCCTATTTTATGCCAATTTTCACAGATAGCTAATTGTTCAGCATAGGCTTCTGTCTCTACAGCAGAGCGGAGCATAGATAGGAAAATGTTGTATTTTTGCCTATGATCAGGTGAATATTCACAAAAATATTGAAGTAATTTCGATACTGAAAGATCTAGATCAGTGGCATCCAAACAATTTAAATATTCATTTAGTCTGTTGAAACACATATCCGCTAAATCGGGATAGAATGTTGTAATTAATTTAGGCGATTTTTTCAATCCTAGAATGGTCTGTTCGAGAATATTGCGATATATTTCCTGTTTCCATATATGGTTTCCATCGTAAAAGTAATCGTATGCAGTTTGAAGAGATTTATTGACTAGATGGTAACCCGAAAATGGTATGGACCAAAGATATCCGAAAATTGAACCGGGGATCGTTGACGTTGGGGTAGAGTCCGGTCCATTGATTATCAGAATATCTTCACAGGCGTCGTGTGGATTATTGAAATAATGATACAGAGGATTAACATATTTTGAAGAAGTTGAAGAAGTTTGTAATGGTTCCATACATTCCTTATAGTGCGCCTAAAATCTAGTACACAATGTCAATTAATTGTCGGGTTTACAGGTCCATTTATAGTACTGACCCGTTTTTTTTATTCAATCGCGGGAGCTTTCACAGAGCAAAAACCGACTTTTTAATTGACATGGTGTTCTAGACGGTGTTTGAGGTTTTTTTGAGGTGTTAGCACTTCAATTTTTATCTTATGCATACAGTCTCTCTTAAATAATAGAAAGGCAAAATTTTTTGTTTCTCCGTGGACATTATCTTGTAGGTGTGGTAAGCTAGCTGCTTAGATTAGTCAATAATACATCAGGAGGGAAAATGAAGATGAAAAGCACCTATAACATCACCCAAAATCCACTGTCACTGGAAGTGAAAAAAATGATTTCCCAAGGATTTGTTGAGCACGCAATATGCCAAACAGGAATGGACGGACTGAGCGACGATTCAATTTCTTTTGAAATTTTTGATGACTCTTCCTTTGTCGGCTCAGTTGTTGTTCAGTTATTTTGGGGTCAACTGCAGATCAAATACCTCTTTGTGGATAAAAAATATCGAGGCAAAGGGATTGCACGGCATTTAATGCATCAAGCATTAGAATTTGGAAAAGTACGTGGATGCCAATTTGCTTTTCTAGAAACCATGAGTTTTCAAGCACTCGAATTATATCAAAAGTTAGGTTTTGTTGTTGATTTTACAAGACCTGGATACGCAAAAAATACTTCAATTCATTACCTCAAAAAGACTTTGGAGGGTTCTGCGGTTTCACGCAAACTTGCAAGAACTGGAGTTTACGGTGTAGCAACAGAAAATGAAAAAATGCTGTTGATTAAGCAGGATCATGGGCCGTATGCTGGTAGATTTGATTTTCCTGGAGGTGGAATTGAATTTGGCGAAACACCAGAAGAAGCTCTTCGCCGAGAATTCGTGGAAGAAGTCGCGATGTCATTTGATTCAATAACCTTTTTAAGTAATCTGATAGCGACCATTGAAGTTTCAGCAAGAAAGGAAAAATCAGCTTATACATTTTTTCAGATTGGAATGATTTATCAAGTGGAAGGTTTTAGGCCCTTGAAGAATGAGCAGGAAGCCGAGTTTCAGCTTTGTTGGGTGGACGTTAAAGACCTTACAGAAAAAGAGTGTTCAGGGCTTCTATGGAAGTTTATTTCGTCTTCTTTCTGATGATTCACGCTTATCTAGCCCCCTAGGCTGATTGAAAGCTCCCGAGGTTGAAGGTGGGGTCACCTTTCGATCTTTCGACCCCGGGAGCTTTCAATCAGCCTAGGGTGTCAATAAAAACTATACTTTGTACTGGCGGTATTTTATATTTTACTCTGCTTCACAGAGTTAAAATAAAGATTTTACAGTTAGGCATGGCCACTATGTTTAAATCAAATTTTGTTCTTTGTTATATGGTCTATTAACAAATCTTTAAAAAATAGGGTGTGTTATGAAAAAACCAAATATTAAGCAGTTAGCTCTCTTAGGATTAACAAATGGGTTGCTTTTGAGCGCTCCATCAGCAGCAGAGGCAAATCAATTCAGTTTAAAAAGCCATAACGATAGTCT
>JACDDG010000273.1 GCA_013817115.1 Parachlamydiaceae bacterium
ATGCATTTTATGGTTGAAATGAAACAAACTGTTGTAGTATAATTAAGTTAATGCGAAAGTTTCGCTCGGCTAACCGAAAAATCAAATGTGATTTTTATCGGAAAGCCAAAAAATCATAAAGTCGAGAGAAAGTGCTCTGTTTAAATCAGTTGATTGCATAAAATCCTTTTTTTTTGGGGTTTAACAGTTTTGTTTCTTACATGTTTATAACATTCGATTCAATTTAAAGCAATCTGTTTATTATTTTATTTATTAATTTTTTAATAAAAAAATAAATTGTTTACTAATACTTCTCACGGCAAACGAAGACGCTTTAAAAGTGTCTCGCGACAAGAATTAAAAAAAATTTTACAATCTTCGCTTGTAAAAAAATCGCCTTTTTCCATTCAGATTGTTTTTCTAGTCTTGACAAAAAATTCCTGATTAACTACTGTAGAGCTCATATCCCCCGCAATAAATCTTTCATTACATATATAACCAGTGACTTTTCATGGAGAACCTTTTTGTTGTAGATGCTTCCGGCTACCTCTACAGCGCCTATTTTGCCATCAGAAACATGACAAACAGCAAGGGCGAATCAACTAACGCTCTCTTCGGCTTTATTCGCTCTATTGCAAAAATTCGAAAAGACTTTAATCCCACTCACCTTGTCGCGGTTTTTGACGGGCCCAACAACGCTAAAAAACGCATTGAAATGTATAGCGCCTACAAAGCTCACCGTCAAGAAACCCCGCAAGACCTACGCTACCAAATCGATCGAGCTAAAACTTTCTGCACTCTAATGGGCATCCCATTCATTTCTGTTCCAGAAGTCGAAGCTGATGACACCATGGGAGCTATAGCCGTTCAGGGAGCTGCTTTAGGCATACACGTCTATTTGTGTTCAAGCGATAAAGATCTTTGCCAACTTGTCAATGACAATGTATCAATCCTAAATACTAACAAAGACAACTTGATCATTGGTCCACAACAAGTTGAAGAAATCCATGGCATTCCCCCAAGATTAATGATCGATTACCTAGCAATCGTTGGAGATGCGTCTGACAACGTCCCGGGCTTACCAGGTTTTGGACCAAAAACTGCCGCTAAATTATTGCATAAATTTGGAAGTCTCGATGCCATCTTAGATAACCCCTCGGCAATTACTGAACCAAAAAAGCAAGAAACAATTATCCAACAAGCAGACCTCGCTAGGCTTAGTAGAAAATTAGTTACAATAGACACTTCAATTGAAATCCCCTTTGAAAATCTTTATTATTCTTTAGCAACACCTCAATATCCTGAACTGCAAGAGTTCTTCCGTGAAATGAATTTTAAGTCGCTTTTAAAAGATTTAGAATCACAAACGACATCAATATCACTCCCCGCGCAAACTCCTTCCCAAGAAGCAGTAATTACCGAATACCATCTAGTCGATGATGAAGAATCTTTCGTTCAACTGGTAAATCATTTGTCCAAAGAAACGACTCTTGCTTTAAATCTCATAACGACTCATTCAGTCCCTTTTAAAGCTGGACTTGTAGGAATAGCTTTTGGAGTCCTTCCCGGCAAAGCTTGGTATGTTCCAGCTAATGGTTCTCTAGGACTTGAAAGAGTTCTACAGGGCATAAAACCACTCCTGGAAAATCCAGCGATCGGTTGCTATGGTCACAATTTTAAATCTCATATGCAAATTCTTGCCCACCATGACATCGACATTGCAAATGTAGGCTTTGATACACTTCTGGCATCCTTTTTGCTCGACTCACATAGCAGACAGCACTCAATGGATGCCCTCATCTTAGAGCACTTTGGCAAAGTCAAAACAAATATAAATGCTCTGCTTGGTAAAGGCAAAACGAGTGAGAGCATTGATAAGATTGAACCGGCAAAAATCAGCGACTTTTGCTGCGAAGAAGTTGATTATATAGTTCGCTTGAAACTTTTGCTTGAGAAGCAAATTGTAACAAGAAACTTAACTAAACTTTTCTACGAGCTCGAATTGCCTCTGACGAGAGTCCTAGCCTCTGTTGAACGATATGGTCTTTTTCTTGATGTCGATTTCCTCAAAACTTTATCGGAAAAAATTAATCTGCAAATCGAAGAGCTTAGGAATGATATTTTCGGTCTTGCAGGTGAGGAATTTAATTTAAACTCCCCTAAACAGCTCATCACTATTTTTGAAAAACTCAAAATTTCTTCAGGCAAGAAAACTCCGACCGGTCAAATGAAACTTGACTCTGATGTCTTAGACGCTCTCAGTGAAAAATACCCTATTGCAAGCAAGGTTTTGGAATACCGGGGTGTTGAGAAATTACGGTCAACCTACGTGGACACACTTCCTTTGGAGATCAATCTTAAATCTGGAAGAATCCACTGCACTTTTAACCAATCTATTGCAGCGACAGGAAGATTGAGTTGCCAAGACCCTAATTTGCAAAATATTCCAGTGCGCACCGAACTTGGAAGACAAATGCGCCAAGCTTTTTGCCCACAACGTCAAGGCTGGAGCTATCTTGCAGCAGATTACTCTCAAATCGAACTGCGTCTGTTAGCACACTTTAGTGAAGATCCGAATCTTTTGAGGGCGTTTCACAATAATGAAGATATTCACGCCTATACGGCGAGCCTTATTTTCAATATACCTCTTCATGAAGTAAGCAAAGAGTTGCGTCAAAATGCCAAAGCAGTTAATTTCGGAATAATTTATGGTCAGCAAGCATTCGGCTTATCCCAAGAGCTTCAAATCGATGTTAAAACTGCAGCTGAATTTATCGAAAAGTACTTTGACCGCTATCCAAGAGTTAGAGATTTCGTTGAAGGATGTAAAGAATTAGCTCGTACAACAGGAAAAACGGTTACCTTGACAGGACGTGAAAGACAAATCCCCGAGATTTTAAGCAAAAACATGCATTTACGCTCTGCTGCTGAGCGCCTTGCCGTCAACACCCCCTTACAAGGAACTGCAGCTGACCTCATTAAAATGGCTATGCTTAAAATTGCGTCTGAGTTGCCCTTCCCTTTACGACCACTTTGTCCGCCGTCATGTGGAGGAATGGTGCTTCAAATACATGATGAACTCATTTTTGAAGTCCCGGATAACGCTATTGAAAAAACTGCAATACTTGTTCGTAGGGCTATGGAAGAGGTTGTGCAACTTAAAGTTCCACTTATAGTAGATGTGATGGTTGGCAAAAATTGGAAAGAATGTTAGAATGATTATGAGAAAGATAGCTGTAACCGGCACCCTTTCCTCTGGTAAATCTACCGTTTGCCAACTCTTTAAAGAACTCGGAGCCTATGTTGTGAGTGCTGATGAAATTGTTCATCAGCTGCTAGTTTCAGGGACAAAAATTGGCCAACAAGTCATTGATATCTTTGGTGATGAAATTCTCACCAATGGTCAGATTGACCGCAGTAAAATCGCAAAGAAGGCCTTTCGAGACCCAGTACTTTTACAAGCCTTGGAAAAATTAATCCATCCACAAGTTCGCAATCAAATTGAACGAGAATATCAATGCTGCACTATTGCAACCTATCCGCTATTTGTCGCAGAGATTCCCCTATTATTTGAAACCAACTGGGATGTGGACTACCCCGTGACCATTGCAGTCATAGCCAAACCAGAGCTATGTAAACAAAGACATGAAAAAAACAAAAACATTAGCAATGAAAGTGACTACCAACAGCGCTCAAAAAGACAACTTGGCGCTGATGAAAAAGCCTGCAAAGCGACTTACGTAATCTATAACAATGGATCGCTTGAGATGCTCAGAGCAAATGTAGCCAATATTTTTGAGCTTTTAACCCCTAATACAGGAGTCTGACCCATAATGGATCCTGAAAATTATCCTTCAGAGACTTCATCGATAGAAAATGAAAGTGCATATCAGCCTGAAGCGTCTAGACGCACTCAGGAACGGTCCACTTCTCCATCGAACGCCCCAATCCTGCCAGAGAAAGTCATCAAAATTGCTGAAATTCAACGGATGAATATTGACCAACTGAATGTTTATGCTAGAAACATTGGACTTAGACATTTGGGTTCTTTAACCAAATCGCAAGTTGTGTTCGAAGTCGTTAAAGCGATCTCTGAAAATCCCGATGAAGTGCTTTATGGTGAGGGTGTTTTAGAAATTCTTCCCGACGGCTTCGGATTTCTGCGCTCTCCTTACTACAACTATTTACCTTCAGCTGAAGATATTTATGTCTCTCCTGCTCAAATTCGTCGATTGGACCTTAAGAAAGGAGATACTCTCTA
>JACDDG010000274.1 GCA_013817115.1 Parachlamydiaceae bacterium
TTGTAGTATAATTAAGTTAATGCGAAAGTTTCGCTCGGCTAACCGAAAAATCAAATGTGATTTTTATCGGAAAGCCAAAAAATCATAAAGTCGAGTTAATCCCTTCTTGATTATTTCTTCCTTACTTTTTTGCAATTTTATAAATGTAAACTCATTACAATTTCCGTATGAATTTATCGATCTGAAGTTTGCTTGTATGCCTGGAGAACGCGGGAACATCACTAATGCAGAATTGTTTAATGCCTGTAATTTAAAAATATGTCCTTTTTGCACGTTATTGACATCGGTTCTTGAAAGAGCTGCATCAGGCGAGCTTAAAAGTTTATGCAAGCCCGGTACAATATGTTTAAAATATTCTATTCCGGCAGCAAGTTCAGGATCTTTTTCTTGTATATCTTTAAGAAAAACTCCTACTGTAATTCCCTTCTTTGGAATAGATTGTTGAAGTTGGTGCATAAATTCATGGCAACCAGTGATCTCTTCTCTTAAACCATTTTCAATTCCTTGCATTAAATTAGAAAAAGTTTTTTCAGTCATCGGAGCTTTATTATTTAACATGGTATTTACGGATTCAAAGAAATTTTTGGAATTTCTAAAAAGTAATTCTGCAGGCATGTCACTTGAAGCGTGAAGAACAACAGGAAATTCTAACTTTTGTTCATTTGAAGAATTGTCTTTGGCAACATGTTTCATGGCATTTCTTCCTGCAGCATAGCAAGAAACAACTGAAAGATATTCAGTACCAACTTCATTTAGAAAACCCAACAAGTTTTGATATTTATCAATATTAAGTCCTGCAATGTGCCCTCCCTCATCTTTTGCTGAATATTCTCCATGCCCTTCAAGTAATACTCGTTTTTTTACGGTTGAATCTTTGTCAAACATTTGATAAAGTCCGTCCATTGTTGCTTTATTCTCCGACGGAGTTTTTAGTTCCTTTTCAACCGACTCTTTAGGAATTTTTGTTAAATTTTTATCGTCGAAGCCCAATTCTTGCAACCTGTTCAGAACATCTGTTGGGGGGTATGATTTAGGAAGGAAAAGCAAAATACCAGTTTGATTATTTTGAAAAACTTCTAGATTTCCAGAGTTTACTTTCTGCATTACAACGCTAACGAAATTATTAACATTAGTGCTTCCGGTAGAATTCTTTTCTCCATTTATCAGTGTGCTAATTAAAACTAAAGGAATTTCATTTAATATTACTTGTACAGATTCCTTAATCATGATGCCACCTTTGTCGGCTGAATCTAAATCTAATTTAATGACAATATCAAGCCCGTCCCGAATATTTTTATTTTCAGTACTATGAGACTTCAGATTCGTCTGCATCGTTTGAACTGTTGCCGATAACTCGTCAAGCTTTTTCATCATTTTAGAATCTAAGATGTTGATGTTTTTTTCTTTAAATACATCATTTATTTTAGTTATTTCAGAGAAGACTTTCTCAAGTTGGTCTTTTTGAATTGATCTTCCATCTGAAGAAGTTGAAATTCCATTGCGAGACTCAAATTTAGATACTGTTTTATCTAATTTATGCATTTCATCTTTATGCTTTAAAGTAAGTGATATGTTGAAATAAATTTCCCTAGCATAGGATGTAATATTCCTCGATCTTGAACTTCTACTATTGGCCTCAGAATGCAAATCATCATTTCCCTTATTGTCTTTAGCTATGGTATTTACATCTATAACCACATTAGAATCAGCACTTTCTTTATGTGTTTTAGAGCCAACTTCTATTTTATCACTTTGGTTTTCTTTTACATGAATTTGAAGAGCCTTCAATGTAACAGCACCTACAGCCAAAGCACCAAGGGGTGGTAGTGCGACACAAATGCTAGCAGTAGCAAAGCCAAGTCCACCAAGAATACATTTATTAGCTATTTTTACTCCCGTATTTCACTTGTACTACTTTCCGTCTTTGCTTGCGGCACAATTTTCATACAACATGATCTCATAAGCTGGCCAGTTAACGAGTCTCCCCCAACTTTTGTCTCTGCACCATTCTTTAAGCTTAAATCTTGACCTTGAATATGAGCAGAAATAACTTGACGAATTGTGCCCATAAAAAGCTCCAAACATAATATTAGTTTTGGTAATGCTTATATTCTTATTATACCACCTGTGAATTTAAATATCAATTAGTTAATTTTGTGATTTTGATTTTTCGTATTGTTTTTATATGATTTCAAAATATTTATTTTTTAAAGAGGGGGATTGTGAACTTTAGATAAATATTTTTAAAAACGAATCTTTCTGACTTTGAAGTTATGGAACGATGATGTAATGAAAATAAGCATTTCGTTTTATTTCTTTAGCATGCTATAGTTAAGATCGTGCTCGAAATCCCATGTTTGAACATGGTTAAGCGGATAATTTTGCCTTACTAATATTAATAGTGGAGATAATCATGAGTTTAGAACAAACTAAAAAAAATGAAGGTGTTAGCACAGGCGCTAAACCTACATTCCCTAGAGTTTGCCCTGAGGTGGAATTAGAAACTGTTGGAAATGTAAATCGTTTGATGTCAAAGAGAGATTGGTTTTTCTGGTCGGGATCAACTGCGGGTGGTATAGGTTTTACAAGCGCAATGCTCGGTGTCGTCACAGTTAATCCTATATTAATACTAGTAGGGGGTGTTACATTGGTTGCCGGTTCGATTTCAATGATTGGGGCAGCTCTATTTCACTGTTTTTCCAAAAAAAATTCTCAAAAAATTCTAGACTCAATACCTATACTTAACAATGCAGATACTGTTAAAGAACTTGAAAAATTGAATCTGTCATCTCCACAGGTCGCTCCGCAACCATTTTTTGCTGAAGATGGAACAGTCAAATTACTTAGAACGACACCTCCTGTAAGAAATTTGGTTTTACAAGGCGGGGGAGTCAAGGGCCTTAGCTATCTTTCTTTTATTGAAACATTAGATGAGAAATGTGATATCATTCGTAACCTTCGTGAGGTTTCAGGTACTTCGGCTGGTGCCATCATGGGCTTTTTATTAGCTTCAGGCGTGCCATTTCCAGTTTTAAAGGAATATCTCGAAAATTTGAATATGTTGGACCAACTTGGTGGCGAATCCACAAGAGATTTGAAGCAAGGGTTTGGAATATTTTCAGCTAATAAATTGACTCAACATCTTTGTGAAAAGACCTCTCGATCAGCTAGTGATTATTTAATTGAAAATCCAAATGCACTTGAAGAACTTGCAAAAGACAGTGTACATGAGGATTTTGTGGAAAGAGCAAAGAATGGCTTTAAAAATGGGCTTAAATTTATTGATTTAGCTATTTTACATAGGCTTGATCCCGAAAAGTTTAAACTTCTCCATGTCACAGGGTATAACAAGACCACTTCAACGACCGAATACTATGATTTAGAAAACTGTCCAGATATGTATTGCAATGATGCCGTTAGAATTTCTATGGCTATCCCGCTAGTCATCAAATCCATTTTGGTCGATGGGTATGAAAAAACAGATGGCGCACAGGGCGACAATGCTCCTATAGCACCATTTCTCCGCAAACAGGGCCACAAACCAGCTGAAACTCTTGTGTTAGTCTTTGAAAGAAATGGTGCTGCTGCAAGAATTTTACATGGACCTCCTGGTTCATCTGTAAGATCTTTAGTTGAAAAAATTTTAGCCGCTACAGTAAGAAAAGTTAAGAGTGTTGTAAATACAATCATTAGAGCCATTTCAATGATCTTTGGCGGACCAAAAGTCGAAGTTGCGAAAGATATTGAAAATGATGAATCAAAGCCTTTTTATGGCGATATGCCTTCCAGATTTAAAAGAATATTTTTGGGTGAAAATTATGTTCAGGACAAGAAAAAAGAACAGGCGAATATTCATTTTATAGGTCCAAATGTTTTGATAGTTCCTCACGGGTCTTTGGAAACAACTTCTTTTAAGGCTTCGAAAGCATCCATCGGCACTGCAAAAGCGCAAGCTCATGCAGCAGCTAGGGTTTATGCTGAAATCCGAAAAAATAACGGTTTTTATAACTCTTATGAGACGGTGAATTCTGCAATGGAATCATTAACTGATGACGAAAAGGAATCTATCAGTAAATTAATTATTGACGAATCATGGCCTACTGCAGAGAAAGACTTTTATGCAGGCGTAAGGAATGCTGCAGTAGGGACTGCCCAGGCTCAGACCACATGATCCCTATGCGTGGCGAAGGATTTCACATGATACCAAGATGCTGCGATCAGCGACGAGGTAATAGCC
>JACDDG010000275.1 GCA_013817115.1 Parachlamydiaceae bacterium
AGCTTTCTCTTTGCCAAAATCCAAAATTTGGACGCACTGCGGTATGACTATTACCTGGAAGATATTACTCTTTACTTGAATCAGAACCAGCTTTATCTTCTGGGTTTTCGTTTGGCGCAGAATCGGAAGAATTTGCTTCCCCATTACCTGCGCTACCAGTAGGAAGACCTGCAGTAATAGAATGGGTCGTTAAAAATGATGGTGGCGAAGCTGACAAATCTGAAATTGCGCTTCCAAAAGTTCGATCCATGAGATTCACGCCCTCTTTCACAGGTTTATTCACCCAAACAGCTGCAAGCTTGCGCTTAATGCCCCCGCCACCTTTTTTCAAAAGACAACATTGTTTATATTTCTTTCCTGAGCCACAGGGGCAAGGATCATTTCGACCTATTTTTTCTGTCATAGCTTTAATATCTCCCGGATGATATGATTTTTTTATATGAGGTTTGGAAAGAATTGCAAAAACAATAAATTGCTAAAAAAATTTACATTTTCTGTTCTTATGCCTACAATTGTCAGTTAACATAATTATAACATAACACTCATTTTAACGCTATGGAATTACCTATCGCTCGGCCTCCCTGGACTGGGTTAGGCAAAAAAATTGAAAGCGCCACACGCAAGGCTCTTTACGACTACAAAATGCTGGAAGACCCTCTTGCCACCATGAACTCTAGCCAACCCACAGCTTTAGCCGTTGCTCTTAGCGGAGGCAAAGACAGCTTAGCGTTACTTTTCATGCTGAAAGCTATTTTGGGTCGAGGATTTCCCCTCTTAGATCTTCATGCCATTCATGTCAGCGGAGCCTACACCTGCGGTGCAGGAGTAAGTCTAGATTATTTACGTGGAATTTGTGAAAAGCTTGAAGTCAACTTTATAGTCAAAGAAGCGCACCAAAAACTCGAAGATCTTGAATGCTATAGCTGCTCGCGTACGCGAAGAACTCTTCTATTTGAAGCCGCAAAAGAAGTCAACGCTACAACTATTGCCTTTGGTCATCACCGCGATGATCACGTTCAAACGCTTTTAATGAATTTGCTGCATAAAGGTGAATTTGCAGGAAATCTTCCTAAAATCACAATGCACGATTATGGAGTGACGATTATTCGCCCATTGATCTACATTAGTGAACAAGAGATTAAAAGCTTTGCCAAACAGCAAAATTTCCTACGAATCACTTGCCAATGCCCTGTGGGTCAAAATTCCATGAGAAAACAAGTGGATAACTTAATGAATGACATCGAGAATCTTTTCCCAAATGCACGTGCCAACCTAGCCTCAGCAGGATTGTTATACGGTTCCACAAAAGCGTCCCAAAAATAAGAATATTAAGGAAATATATGAACTCTCTTCCTAGCGAACATGAAAGCCGTATAACGATCCAAGGCGTGGAAATCGCGCTTGGGTTTCCCGATGAGTTTCCTTTTAAATGGATTGGACAACGCGATGTCCTGGAGCAACTCCTGGCTGCCTGGTTAGTAATTGATGAAAATGACATTCCCCTCAACCCTCGCCTAATAGGCAAACCCGGTGTAGGCAAAACCACCCTCGCTTATGCAGCTGCCAAAAGCCTAGGCAAGCAAGTCTATATCTTCCAATGCACCATGGATACAAGACCTGAAGATCTGCTAATCACTCCGGTAATTGACACTTCAGGAGGGATCCGCTATGTAGCCTCAGCCTTGGTAACAGCAATGCTTAGAGGCGAAGTATGTATACTCGATGAAGCCAATAGGATGAGTGAAAAATCATGGGCCTCTCTTGCCCCACTACTCGATGCTAGACGCTACATTGAATCGATTGTTGCGGGACTTAAGATAAACGCCCATCCGGAATTTCGGATCTGCGTTACTATGAATGACGATGCTTCGACATTTGAAATCCCCGAATACATCCATAGCCGCCTTCAGCCCCAAATCTACCTGGACTTCCCTGAAGCGGATGAAGAACGCAGAATTCTAAAAGAGAATCTTCCGTTCGTTGACGAAGAGATTCTTCAATATGTCGTTGCTTTCTTGCAACGCGCGCATAATCGCAATGAAAGTTACACGATCCGTGATGGGATCAATATAGCTCGATATGCGGCTAAACGCATTCGTAGCTTACAAGCGAATAAAATAGATCAAATTGATACCGAAAGCCTTTTGCGGCAAGCTGTTGTTATGACGCTTGGTGACGAAGCTCTCTCATACGTAATCTAGTACAGTTATGACACTCAATAGTCAAATTCCTTTTTTCGTCCAAAAGGATAATATCTATCTTGTACCTGTTCTCCACTATAACATGGAAACTGCTGCTCAGGTACAACTAGCCTTCAGTGAAATAAAGCCTGATTGCGTTGCTGTGGAATTGCCTGAAAATATGGAATTACAGTTGCTTCATGCTGTTTCTCGTTTGCCTGATATCAGCATTGTTGCGAGCTATAGTGAAGGAAAGGATCCTCTTTATTATTTATGCGAACCCTGTGACGGAGCACTTGAAGGGCTCCGACTTGCTTTAGATTCTCACGTGCGTGCTTTCTGCATTGACTTAGACATTGAAGGATATCCGAATTTCTTCGATCACCTCCCAGACCCTTACGCCATCCAAAAGATTGGCCTAAAAAGTTACTACGAAGTTTTTCACGATGCTGCCGAGAGTGGATTTGTAATTAAAAAAAGCCCCCTAGATGAAATTAGGGAAGTCTACATGGCGAAGCGCTTGAAGGAGCTTTCGTTTTCATATGATCGCATTCTCTGTGTCGTAGGTATGTCCCATCTGGAATCTATTTTAAAGAATATTGACAATTCTACTTATCCAGAAATGCAACACGCTAAACGAGATTCTATACAACTCTATACCCCTTCCGAACATTCTGCACGCAACTTATTAGCTGAATATGGATGGATTTCAAGAAGCTATGAAGTATTACGAAACGAGTTTCAGCTTTGTCTTCAGAGAGGAGAAACATCCTTCCAGTTGTTTCCACCGGACAGGCAACAACTTATCTATAACTTATACAAAAAAGCTTCTGAAAAATATATTGAAAGCACAGGCAACGCATTTCCCAGCTATAACATGCGCAATATTATGAAATTCATGCGCAACTATGCATTGGTTTCCGAGAAGTTGATGCCGGATCTGTTTCAAATACTAACATGCGCACGATCATGCGTTGACAACAATTACGCCTACCACACCTGGGAACTTGCCACGGAATATCCCTTCCGTAGAAATGTAGACAATTTACCGGAACTTGACCTAAGCGTAGAAGAGTTATGGGGACATAGCAAAAAAATTAAATTTCAGCTCAAACAACCTGGACGCAAAGATTTAACCTTTAAAAAGCGTTCTGATAAAGCCAATTTCAAATTCAATCCATTTGGGATTGGCATTTGCTCTTACCCCCCCGAAGATCTTTCGATTGAAAAATTTGGAGACTTCCTCAAGAAAAAAGGAACACAAATTCTTACAGAAGACGCCGCCCGTTCTGTCCCCTTTACCTCGAGCGTTGAAGACGGAATCGACACTCGTGAATCAATTCGTCATTGGTATGAGAAAAAACTTTACGTCAAAGTTAAAGGGAAACCTCCGGGTGGAGCCAGTTCAGTTGTTGTTATCTTTGATGAAGATTACTCTGAAGACCCTCTACAAGCGGAAAAGTTTCCCTGGAAACTGTCTTGGCTCGGAGAAAATGCACAAGAATCAGACATGGCTTTCTACGCGACTCCCCTCAATGCCAATATCGTTGGTCCTGGTATTAGCCGATGCGAGTACGGAGGTTTCATGCTGTCATCCCCACCACGACGGATGGCAAATGTTTGGTCAGATCCGGACTATGAGTTTTGTCGAACGAAAGCAGAATTATTGCTAGTTACTGCTATCGACTACGCTGTCAAGCCACTGGTCATCTACGTTGCAGCTAAACCACCTCGTTCATCCATAAAAGCTTTCGCAACTCGGTATGGAAAAAAAATTGTATTTATTCCAATTGGTCAACTTTCACCAGTTTTATTTAATAAAATTAGGGTTTTTCATGTGCTGGATGGGCATGGCAGACGCGGGATAGCTGATGAATACATCTTTTAGTTTTTTTAGTCTTCAAGAGATTTTGATTTTGCCTTCACCCAGCAGGGCAAACGCATTATAAAAAATTTTTCAAAATATTTTCCCGATACTGTGATGATATAAGTGCTTGGAAGCATTTCCTTTCAATTGATTTTTTAGAGGAGAGATCTTTTTGTAGAAAACCGAGTGA
>JACDDG010000276.1 GCA_013817115.1 Parachlamydiaceae bacterium
ATCTTCAATACGACTTACACAAGCAGGGTGTCGTAATAATGCTTTAGGGGTAAACACGATTAAAGGTTTTTTCTCATTCATGAGCTGCTGGCGTCGCAACAAATGGAATAATTGTGCTGGAGTCGACGCGTTAACTATAAGTAAATTGTCTTGACCGGCTAACGTTAGAAAACGCTCAATCCGAGCTGAGGAGTGCTCGGGACCTTGACCTTCATAACCGTGAGGTAAAAGTAGAGTTAAGCCACTCTGTTGTCCCCATTTCTGTTCTCCGGTAGATATAAACTGGTCGATAATTACTTGAGCTCCATTACAAAAGTCTCCGAATTGAGCCTCCCAGATCACCAGAACGTTCTGATCCGAAATACTGTAACCGAATTCAAAGGCTAGAATGGCAAATTCTGACAGTGCTGAATTAAAGAGCTCAAATCTACCTTGATCAGGTTTCAAGTGCTGGAGAGGATAGTATTGGGTTTCAGTCTTTTGATCGATCCACATCGCGTGACGGTGGCTAAAAGTACCTCTGCAAGAATCTTGCCCCGATAAACGAACTCCGATGCCTTCCCACAAAAGAGAGCCTATGGCGAGCATTTCGGCCATGCCCCAATCAATCTGTTTCGAGTTTTCTCCGCCTTGAACCATTGAAAGTCGATCAGAAAGTAAGCGGGTAAGTTTAGGGTGAATGTTAAATCCTTCCGGCACTTTACATCCGATTTCTGCAATTTGCTGTAAGGTCGATAAAGGTACTCCCGTATTAATGTGGGCAAACCCCGATTTCTTGTAAGTCAAGTTAGGGATTTCTGTTGAAGGGCGTTTAGCCTCTTTTATGAACTGCAATTCTTCTTGCAATGATGATTTAAAGTCACTTTCTAGGGCTTCACTAATCTTCTTTTCTAAAATCCCTTGATTGATCAGTTCATCTCGATAAAGTTCTCGGATAGAAGTTTTTTTGGAGATGATTGCGTATTCGCTAGGCTGAGTAAAAGCAGGCTCATCACCTTCATTATGTCCATATTTTCGATAGCAGACAATGTCAATGAAGACGTCACATTGAAATTTTTGACGTATTTCAATGGCAAGATAAGCCGCGTAGACACAACCCTCGGGGTCTTCTGCATTTACATGAAATACAGGGGTTCCAAATGAGCGTGCGATATCAGTGCAATAGCGTGTCGAACGAGAGTCTTGTGGGAGAGTTGTGAAGCCGATTTGATTGTTGATGACGAGGTGAATTGATCCGCCTGTTCCGTAACCCTTTAATCCTTGAAGTTGCAGGGTTTCATACACGACACCTTGGCCGGCAACTGCGGCATCTCCATGGATAATAATTGGGACCACACTTTTTTTGCTTGGTGGCACTTTTGACTTTTGCTTTGCGTAGGCTTGGCCTTCGATCACAGGGCCTACTGCTTCAAGGTGACTGGGATTTGGAGTTAAAAATATGTGGACTTTATGGCCATGTGATGATGAAGTATCTGAGAAAAATCCCGTGTGGTATTTTACATCACCACTCTGTTCAAAAGACTCAGGTATGAAGTTTTCGTCAAATTCAGAAAAAATGAGGGAGTAGGACTTGTTTAAAATGTTAGATAGAACGTTGAGGCGTCCGCGGTGTGCCATGCCGATATAGAAATCTGTTACACCTTCTTCAGCGCCTTTGTCGATGATAGCAGCTAACATAGGAATTAGAGTTTCTCCGCCTTCCAAAGAAAATCGCTTTTGGCCAGTGTATTTTGTGTGAAGGAAAACTTCAAGCAGTTCAGATTTATTTAAATGCTGCAAGGTCATTTTTTTCTGATCCATTGTCAGCTGATTCTTGAAGCCTAATGGTTCAATGTGACTTTGTAGCCATTGTTCCATTTCAGGATTATTTAGCCCCATGTATTCGATTCCAACTGTTCCGCAATATATATTTTCAAGATGAGCTATTATCTCAGATAGGGGAGCCTCATTTTTCTCTAACATTCCCTGCGTTGGGAAAAGTTGATGAAAATCAGATTCTTTTAAGCCAAATCTTTTCAACGCTAATTGCCAATGGTCTTGGTCCATATTGGTTTCAAGTGGGTTCAGATGAGCTTTTAAATGGCCATAAGTGCGGTATGCTTCACTTAATGCGTGAATAGTTGCACCTTTGCAGCTAGTTTCTCCTTTTTCCTCTGTAAATGTGTTTTTAAAATCTGATTTAGTTGATTCAAGATTGGTAAAAAAGTCTCGCCAAGAGTCATCTAATTCTTTGGGGTTATTTTGAAAACGTTCAAATTGCTCTTCTATAAAAGTGGGGTTGGCAAGCATAGCATCGCCAAGAGCATTTTTAACGGGTTTAGAGTCCATTCGCCGACCTCCACCTAACTCACACACATTGAATCTTATTTCATCGTACTAGGTTTTTTTTGAAAAGTCAAAAAAAACCGTTACATCGATTAAAGTCGGAGTGAAATCAGAAGCTAATAGGGGGGCCTGCAAGCCTCCATATAAAAAAAAATCGATTAGGAAAAATCAAAACACTGACCTTTTGTAACAAAACCAGCAAAGCCATCCTGTTTGCAGTCGGGAAGTAATTCACAATTGTAGTGGTAAAGCCACATTTTTCGTTTGATTTCAGAAGGGAGTTCTCTCAGCTCGGAATAGTGTGCGTGGACTCCACTTTTACATGGTGAAGTCTCGCAATCATGAAAAATGATGTCAGCTTTTTGATAAATGCTGTCCATATAGAAGTGAACCAGTTGAGTATCCATCGTTATAAAAATGGTAGTGTTATTTACAGTAAATAATAATCCATAAGCGGGCATAATAGTGTAGCCTGATATAACATGGACTGTTTGAATAATATGAAATTGTATGTTACTCCAGGTAAAATAACTATTTGCTGCGACAGGATTAGTGTTAAAATAAGAGTGAATATCTGCATTTATTCCTTGAAGGGAGCTGAGGCCTCCTGAAAGGGTTTTCTCCCATAAATCATCGAGTACATCAGCAGCAGCGTGGATCAATGGTTTTTGGCATTTCTGGTCAAATTTTGTAGCAAATGCTAGCCATTCAAGACCGCCTACATGGTCTGCGTGCAGATGACTTATATAGACGTCATGAATGTCATTGTGACTATACCCTTGTTCATTCAGTGATCTGCGGGCGTCGCTACCACAGTCTAGTAACAAATTTTTGCCGGATTTAGATTGTAGAATCATATTTGACTGATAATTTCCGAATGGGGCAAAAGCTGATCCGGACCCTAGAAAAATAAGCTTCATTTTGCCTCGAAAGATGGAGTTCTAGGGTATATTTTAATATACCCTGCTATCTTTTCATAATGGAAGCGTGAATTTAATGCAAAAATCTAACGATTTTTTAGTGATTAAAGAGATTTACAAAAAGCGAGTTTTACTATAGAATAATTTCATTATGGCTATTTATAAACCTACAGAACTGCGTGATTTTCTTAATGAACTGGGCATTAGTCCAAAGAAAGTTTTGTCGCAAAATTTTTTAATCGATGGCAATATCGTCAGAAAAATTGTCAAAAGTGCTGATGTAGTCCTTGGGGATGTGGTCTTAGAAATTGGGCCAGGCCCCGGATCATTAACAGAAGCTCTTCTTGCCGAGGGTGCAACGGTCGTGGCTGTTGAGCGTGACAACGTCCTATCCGAAGCTCTAAAGAGATTGATCGTTGAGCCGGGTAAGCTGCATATCTACTGCGAAGACATAATGGAATTTCCTATAGAAGAGACACTACGGTCTCTGTTACGGCCAGGTCAGAAAGCTAAGATTATTGCTAATCTTCCTTATCACCTTACGACAGCAATTATTACGCAATTGATTGACATGCATGAACTCATTGAATCGATGACTTTGATGGTGCAAGAAGAAGTTGCACGTCGCTTTACGGCTCAGACTCACACTAAAGATTATGGATCTTTGACAGTTTTCCTAAATTTTTATGCCTCAGTGAAGATGGCATTTAAAGTTAGCAATCAATGCTTTTTTCCTGTACCGAAGGTCACTTCGGCAGTTGTTGTGTTTAAGTTGAAACCGCCTCCGGCTGAAATTAAAGATGTTATTGCTTTCTTTAAGATGACACGAGCGGGTTATGCACATCGTCGTAAAGTACTACGCAGTTCATTGAAGTCGCTTTATGATCCTGAGGTACTTGTGTCAGCTTTAGAAATTATGGGGATGCCTTTGGCCCGTCCAGAGGAGCTATCTTTAGAGCAGTTTATGAG
>JACDDG010000277.1 GCA_013817115.1 Parachlamydiaceae bacterium
GTTTTCTACAAAAAGATCTCTCCTCTAAAAAATCAATTGAAAGGAAATGCTTCCAAGCACTTATATCATCACAGTATCGGGAAAATATTTTGAAAAATTTTTTATAATGCGTTTGCCCTGACGATCAATGATATTAATCAATTCATTATTAAATCTGGAAAATATTTTGAAAAAAATTCTCACTACCTATCTTACAATAAACTGGAAGAATTTCAAAATGAGATGCTTAAAGTTGAACATGCAAATGAAAATTTGCTAATAAATTTCAAGCATTATCAAGAAGAATTTGTTAACATTTTGCCAGAGCAAATAACTGAATGCAAATTTCGTATTGATTCACTCAGAGTAAGAACTTACCGACTAAACCGACATGCTGAATTTATTAAATCACTCCTCAGATAGTGTGCCTAGACCATAAGTATTAATTACTGATATTCCGGAGAAAAATATGCAACAAATACCAGATTTAAGCAAGATTGACCCATATATTTTTTGGGAGGTTAATGAAAATAGTGGACCAAACCTCCTCCTCGAAAGCTACTACCAGAATATATCTACTCAACTTTATAACTCAGCCTTTGGTAGTAACGAGTTGACTGGGGAGCATTCTGTAGAACTTATCCCGAGATATAGTTTAAAGGGTCTTGATCCCTCGTTACGCACTATCAATGATTATCTTATTGCATATGAAAAATATTTTGCGAAAGAGTCATATAACTTGACAACTCAAAAAATTCAAGAATTTCAAAAGGAATTAGAAAAGGTTTTTCACAATTTAGATAATTTGCACATTGCCTTTATTCGATTTCAGGAAAAGAATCCACACCTTCCCCAGGATCAGATGGCTGATCGAGTCTTGAGGATTTCTTCCTGTATGAATAGACTCTGTCGACTTAATTGGACTGCAAATAAGATTATAAAATTATTGAATTTAAGATATACTTAACCTGTATACCAGTCACCTCTCCACTTTTACATAGATATAAGGTTCTATGAGCTCTCACATTCTGATAAGATTAGCGACTCTTGAAGATGCCCAGCAAATTGGGCAATTCATCTATGACACCATTCGCATTATCAATAGAAAAGATTACGATGATCTACAAGTCAAAACCTGGGCACCCGATCCATTCATTTACAGCACATACGAAGACAGTTATGCTTATGTTGCAGACCTGAATGGACTTATTGTCGGATTTGCAAACCTAACTCATTCCGGTTATTTAAATCGATTTTACATTCAAAGGACTTTCAAGGACAAGGCATTGGAAAACTTTTACTCGAAACTTTAGAGAATAAAGCAAAAACATTAAATCTCATTGAAATGACTACTGAAGCCAGCATCACCGCCAAGCCCTTCTTTTTAGCTAAAGGTTGGCAAATAGATGAACAGCAAACTGTGATTCTTCGCGAAGTTTCCTTCATCAATTATAAAATGCATAAATGCTTGATAGGATAGTGTATTTTCCAGAGTGTAAATTGTATTGCGACAACTCAATGTAGAGCAAACTAAGATCTCCCTTGTTTCCTTTGCGTTTATTTGCTTCTTTGCGCCTTTGCGTTAAAATTTATAGGCCCAGAAATTTTGACGCAAAGGCGCAAAGAAGCAAAGAAACGCAAAGGAAAAAGGACATCCCCCACCTCGCCTTATGTGTCGTAGCAGCCCCAAAAATTTTCCGCCTAGATGGCGAGATCATTCTCCGTTTAAGTTTTAGGAAAGCTTTTAAAAGTATACTTGAATTCATCTAATTTATAGAAAATCTGCGCTGGAAAATTAACATTCTTTTAAAATCTTAAAACTGAAAATTAGATATTTTCTTCAAAAAGATGAAGCGTTCCATTTTTACATGTTCCAACATTCTTATTGCGCTTTTAATCAGCATTTATTATTATAGATTAGGAAAGACAACAATAATAAATAATTTGTTAACAAATGATTATTTAAAAAAAAGACTTTTTCGCTCCAATTTTATGAATGGAGAAAAATCTTCGAATTAAAACAACATTATCAAATTTATCGAAAGAAAATTTGCCTAAAATGTGGGGGGCAAGTTACAAAAAAATGGACGGGTTTGCGAAATCGTGTCAGTCATTTTTGTATGAATTGTCAAAGCTAGGGAAGGACATTTGAAATAAAAAAGGGGCCTAGATCGGTTAAGATCTAGCCCCTAGTAAGAAAGCTAAGTCTTGTTCAAGGACTCACCTTCTTGCGGTTTGGCACTTTACATCATGCAGTATAGAACAGTTTTTTGTCACTCTTATTTCCCAGTTGAACAGAAATTTTCTTTATTGTTGCATCTTTTTCAAAAATTTTTATCCATCCCGAGCGTGATGTAATAGGTCATAAAGAATAAAGGACCATAAAGAGAAACGATAATAATGACTCCAACGACCTCATCTACACGCACATAACAACCAGAAAGTGATAAATAGATGTCGTTATGGTCTTTGGTGTCATTATTGTCCTTTGTCTTTAAAGTCCTTATGCATATGCATTTATAGAGAAAACCCAACCGTCAAGACTTGGCTAAGCTAGTGAATTGAGCACTGCCGAAACTTTCATGTAAGCCAATAACTTTGAAAAAAAATTAGGTCGAATTAGAACAAATAATATGGACACAAAACCAAAAAAGGGTTAACATACGCAAAGATGATTTTTATTGCTTTAACAGAGGAAAAACCCGTAATGAATCAAACCAACTTATTACAATTTGAATCTAAACTAGAACATGGTAGTCAGCTGAAGAACCTCTGGGAAGAATTTATACCTTGCATTAACGATGGTAAAGTAGAATCGAGAGAGAAAGCTTACATTCTTTTTTCAATAGCATTAAAAATTTCACAACTGGCAAAGAAACAAGAAAGCTTGAATGAACTCTGGCTTAACTTACTCTCCCAAGGAAATTTCTCTCTATGCCAAGACCTTTGTGAGCCTATCAACTACCGCTTTACTACAATCTCTGAACTTGTGAAATCAGGCAGAGATACCTTTGAATTTGAGATTGAAGAAGTTAATTCTACAAATGCAAACCTCTCAAACATTGCAGAAGCGATTCACTCTATTGCATTAAGTTCCTTTGGGAAGAGCCCGGGGGCCAGTTTTTTTAAAACAATCATAACTTTACCAAATACAATGTGCCTACTTGCTCGGGAAAAAGAAACTTTCATTGCTTGTGCTTATGGAACGTACTTAGAAATGCCGCAGATCAATTTCTTTCACCTAAATTTTTTAGGGCGTAAAGTAGAATATCCATGCGTTCATATTATAAAAAAATTACAAGGTGAAGTCGCACGGATACAAACTAAATTTCCCGATGTTCAATACCTAACCCTTTGTGTTAACGCCAAAAATGATCATATGATGCCTATCTATAAAGAACTTGGCTTCGAGGAAATCGAGTATATTAAAGCAGGTTTTAAAGATGAGCCAACCTATTTTTACGCAAAGAAAATAGCTCAAAACTCGGGCGCAAAGCCACCATCCTACCTCGAATACAAAACTGCAATCGAGGCTCAAAGAAAAAATTATTCTTAAATATAAGGGATTTTTTCCGTCTTCTGATCCGAAACTTTGAAGTAAAAGAAAGGACCTTAAAGACAAAGGACAATTACGATTCGAAGGACCTCAACGATACCGTGCATAGCAACTAAGAAGCGATAATAAGATGTCTTTATTGTCTTTGGAGTCGTTATTGTCCTTTGTCTGAGGCCCTTTTCCCTGACGTTAATATCTTAGGTTTTCTACCGTACTCTTCACTATACTGTTACACAATCAGGTCCGGCAATTATTTGATTATTTTGCTCAGAGACCACCTCTGCTAAATCAGTGTAAACAAATCTGAGAACTCCACCTACATTAGCATTTGATGTTGAAGTTATTTGGTTAAAAAGAATTTCAGTTGCAGAAAAACTTATATAAGAAGCTTTAATTTCAGCGTTCTGGGAATGCTGATGCAACATAACGCAACCAAAATTTAAAGATGTTGTCTCTACATCGATCTCATTTTCAATAGACAATGCTAAGATTTGGCTTAAAGAGTTAATTTTAAGAATTAACTCTTCTTTCATTAAGTGTGAACAATCTACATTTTTAAAGACAAATTGCTTTTTCACTTTAGGTCGATTCTCAAAAGCAATATTATTAGTATTTACACCCCCATGATTAAATTGAATGGCGATACAACAACTAACGGGCTTGTTCACCTTTACCG
>JACDDG010000006.1 GCA_013817115.1 Parachlamydiaceae bacterium
CTCTTTCACGTCCAATTGCTTCCCACCCCACCTCACGGTGACGCAGTTATTTTCAGTTACAAAGGCTTGGCTACCTTTGACAAGGACTTTCACCTTGCTAAATGTGTACGCTCACGAGCGCACTGCCCGCGCAGTATATGCGTCTGAGTTTCTATGCTGAAATTTTTTAAGGCAATTCAACACGGAGACATCAAGGCACAAAGACACAAAGCTAGTTGCAAATCGTAGTTTGTTTCAAAGCTAAAGTTTATTTCCGGTCTTTGTGCCTTGGTGTCTCTGTGTCTTTGTGTTGAATTTTTTGGCTGTCCAACACAAAATGGTGACCCTCTCCCATGATGGGAATTAACATAAGTAATATAGTTTGGGTTCCACTATACCTTCGCTTGCCTTACTCTGCGTTTCTACGTCTCCGTTCTCTGCGTTAAAATGCCGCAAGACGTTGAATTCTCCGCTAACCAAAACCATTTGCAAAGCCCCAAGAATTCTGCTAATCTAAACAACTAGGTATAAAAGCGAATAAGCTAAACTTATAAATCAAAATAAATTGGACTTCGATTAATGGATATGCTGCCTGAAATGCTAAATGTTTGGTTACTAAATTATGGAAGTTTTGCACTTTTTGCACTCCTCGCCTTAGGGATAATTGCCTTGCCTGTTCCGGAAGAGACTTTACTCGTATTTACAGGTTTGTTGATTCAAAAAGGCACGCTTAATTTTTTCCCGGCATTTACAGCAGCTTACTTAGGTAGCATTGTAGGAATCACAGGAAGCTACCTTATAGGACACACTGGCGGCCTTTATGTCATTAAAAAGTACGGTTCATATATAGGCTTATCCGAAGGAAAAATGGACAAAGCTCACTATTGGTTCGAACGGTACGGAAAATGGATTTTGTTTATTGGATATTTTATTCCGGGCGTGCGACATTTCACAGGAATATTCGCTGGCGTAACGAACTTAGAATATCGCCATTTTGCACTATTTGCCTACTCGGGTGCGTTCTTCTGGGTTTCAACATTTATTACTCTCGGATATTTCTTTGGCAACTACGACCAAGAACTTTTTGAACTCGTTGAGGGTAATCTCGAACTCATACTGAGTTTAGGAGTGATCGCGATTCTATTATTTATTTGTATAAAAAAATGGAAATCCAAACCAAAAAATGGATAACCTTTTTTTATACAAATACACAATGACATCGTTTTCAACTAATTTTCAGCACAGAAAATTTTTAGTCTGTTAGAGCATCTTCGTCAATAATTGACTGAGCGCCATCCAACATATATAAGGCGAGAAAGGGGTCCCCCTTATAAGATAGCTTTACTTCCATTTTACCATTTTCTTGCGGGGCGTCGCATGTCAAGAGCACGTAACACGCATGATTTTTTTCTAATCGAGCTTTTATCGATTTATCAATATCTATCGACTTATCAACCGCTGTCTTCATATAGTTTCCTTATTACTCCCATTTTAAAAACCCTGACATGGCGTACTAGAAACTTTTGGTTTCAAGAATACTCATCAATTTCATCAATTTCGAACATATACCGAAACAGTTACAAGATTTGATTTTGGCTTTGAAAAGCCCTGCAATTTTAACGATCAAAAATGACCCAATATTATAATATGGGCCATTTTTGATCGCTTAATCGCGGGAGCTTTCTCTTTACCAAAAGCCAAAATTTGAACGCTCTTCGGTATAAAACACGGGAACTTTCTCTTTGCCAAAAACCGAAATTTGAATCTGTTTCGCTATAATTCGCACCTTAGCAATTCGTTCTTTTTTTAAAAAGCCAATTCTTTAAATAAAAAAACATTTGTCATAGATTAATATTAGATTTACTATTCAATCGGAGGGCTATGATGAATCCACCTACAAACCAGCTAGAAATTTCCAATGCTGAAATACAAGCGATGACTAACACACTACAAGATTGGTCTTCAATCAACACGCACTCTGCTAATTTACTTGGTCTTGAAAAAATGCTAAGTAAGCTGGAAGTTGCTTTTTCCCCTTTAGAAGGATTTTCACAACGGATCAAATTACCTGAAAGATTTGACTTTGATTCAAAAGGTGAAAAATTTTACCATCCCGTTGGTGATGCTCTCTACATAAAAAAAAATTCCCAAGCACCATTGCAAATTCTTTTAGCTGGCCACATAGATACAGTTTTTGAAGAAACAAGTCCTTTTCAAAAGGCTATTTTATTGGATAAGAACCGCCTTTCAGGACCAGGTGTAGCTGATATGAAGGGAGGAATTCTTGTAATGCTCAAGGCCCTTGAGCTATTTGAACGCTCTCAAGTTGCAAAAAATATTGGTTGGCAGATTTTATTGACCCCTGATGAAGAAATTGGATCGCCTAGCTCCGAATTCCTCTATAGGCAAGTCGCCAAAGAAATTCACGTTGGACTAATTTTTGAGCCTTCCTTTTCTGATGGCAAATTCGTCAGCCAGCGTAAAGGATCATTGAATTTAATCGCGGTCGCCAAAGGAAAGACAGCACATGCCGGAAGAGATTTTCATTCCGGCCGCAATGCTATTGCAGCTATTGCGTATTTCACATCTGCTGCGCATGATTTAAATCGCCACTTCCCTACGATAACTCTCAATATCGGTAAAATCAGTGGTGGAGAAGCCTTAAATATTATTCCCGATTTCGCAAATTGCCATATCAATATTCGTGCTGATAATGACAGTGACCTGACAATGATCTCAAACAAACTTGAAGAACTCGCCAAAGCAGCAGCCCTCTCCGTTGCTGAGAACGGGATTTCGATTTCTCTTTGCACTTTGTCAAAACGAGCAGCAAAACCTTTTGATTGCTCTACAGAAACTCTTTTTCAAATTGTACGGAATTGCGGAAAAGACCTAAGCCAGGATCTTGACTGGAAACCAAGTGGTGGGGTCTGCGATGGAAATATTTTAGCCCAGACCGGAGTGCCTACCATCGACACTCTTGGTGTCGTTGGAGGCAACTTACACACATTTCAAGAATACATGGAAATTCAAAGTTTCTCTGAAAGAGCTCGTTTGACTGCTTACTTACTAATATCTTTGGCTTCGAATCCGAAATTGCAAAAACAATTCCGGCAAAATAAAGAGGCACGCAATGAATCATCCCTTTGATTTGCAAATAGATTTATTATTGAACGATCCTCGCGTTGTTCAAGCTAAAAAATTAATCATGGAAACTGTTAACGAAAAGCAAAAATATATTACTGGCATACGGCCACCGGACCCGGCACGAAAAGAAAATTATGAAAAAGTTTTAGCACGCTTTACTGAATATCGTAGTTTACCTCTTTGGTATCCTTACATAGGAAGTGGAATCGGCAATGGTGCGTTAGTTGAACTACTTGATGGCAGCGTCAAATATGACTTTATTTCAGGAATAGGGGTGCATTTTTTTGGTCATAGTCATCCAATACTGAGCGAAGCGAACATCGACGCAGCACTTTCTGATATAGTCATGCAAGGACATCTACAACAAAATGGGGATTGTGTACAATTATCAGAACTTATGATTAGTGCCTCTCAGCTCCCCCATTGCTTTCTGACAACATCAGGAGCAATGGCACTAGAAAACGGGCTAAAACTAGTTTTTCAAAAAAGATTCCCCGCAAATCGCATATTTGCCTTCGAACATTGCTTTTGTGGCCGCACCTTGGCGCTGGCTCAGATCACAGACAAAGCATCCTTTCGAGATGGACTGCCAGCTACACTACTGGTTGACTACATTCCTTTTTTCGATCCGCTACATCCGAAAGAAAGTACTCAAAAAGCTCTAGAAGCCATTAAGACCCAGCTGGCACGCTATCCCAAAGCATATGCAGCGATGGTTTTGGAACTTGTCCAAGGAGAAGGTGGATTTAATGTAGGGACAACAGAATTTTTCAGGGCAATCATGGAATTGCTAAGGGAAAATCAAGTGGCCATCCTCGTTGATGAAGTTCAAAGTTTTGGCCGGACGCCACAACTGTTCGCTTTCCAACATTTTGGTCTGGAAAAGTATGTTGATATTTGCACCATAGGCAAGCTCTCACAAGTCTGTGCAACATTCTTTACCGAAGAGTTTAAGCCTAAATTAGGGCTTCTCAGCCAAACATTTATTTCGAGCACTAGCTCCATCCGTTGTAGCATTGCTATTCTCAAGATGCTCATGAACTCGGACTTATATGGACCGCAGGGCAAGAACAACCGATTTCAAATATTATTCGCTAACCAGTTGTCCGAAATTGCTAGCCGTAATCCTGGCTATCTGAGTGGCCCTTTTGGAATCGGAGCAATGATTGCGTTCACGCCATTTAACGGAAATGCATCTGTGACAACAAAGATTGCACACGCTTTATTCGAAGAAGGGCTCATCTGTTTTATTGCGGGTAATAATCCGACAAGGATTCGTATGCTTCCGCCGGTGCCTATTTTAACTGAGAATGATGTGATTAAAGCATGTTCACTAATCGAAATTGTCTTACATAAGAGTAAAGATCTATGCATATCATAAGACCCATCGCATCTCATGATGAACAAGCACTTTTGGGATTAGCCCTCTCGGCTACGCCTGGAATTCTCACGTTACCACGCGACCCAGAAAGAATTAAACAAAAACTGGCTGATTCAGTAAAAGCTTTTTCTTCAAGTGATTTTTCTGAAGATAATCGTTACATCTTTGTATTAGAAAATCTAGAAACTCACCAAATTGAAGGATGTTCGGGGATTTTGAAGTCTATCAATCAGGATACCCATTACAAAATCGAAGTGATTGAAAATAACAATCGGCTCTTAAATTATATTCCGCCAATTCAAAAGCTACTTAGGCCACAAATCAGCAATGAAAATATTTCTGAAATTGGCACATTATTTCTTTCTAAAAATTGTCGAAAATCCGGGCTAGGACGTTTACTATCAATGAGTAGATTTTTATTTGTTGCCTGTTTTCCAGAATTTTTTGAAAAAGAATTTATGGCTGAAATGCGTGGGGTGGTCGATCCAACAGGCAAATCTCCATTTTGGGAGGGGGTTGGGCGCCATTTCTACGATGTTGACTTCGAAACCATCTCAGCAATCTATGAAGCCAATCCAAAGATTGTCAAGGAGATATTACCCACATATCCGATCTACTGGAGCCTCCTAGCACAGGAAACTCAGGATGCCATCGGCAAGACACATCCAGACACAGTTCCAGCACTCAAAATGCTAGAAAGCCAAGGTTTTTCAAAGTGTGATTGGATTGACATCATTGATGGAGGTCCCAGGGTTCGTGCAGTCACTTCAGAAATTCAAATCATCAAAACAGCTACTCATGCCTCTGTCACGCAAATTATAAAAGATAATTTAGCTGACTCATCTGTTGGAATAAGATTAATTTCTAACCGAAAAAGGGATTTCCGAGCATGTTATGGAATTGTTATTGTCGATGAACATGGTGTAACTATAGATGCTAATACAGCAAAAAAATTGGAAATCGAGAAAGAAGAAATGATTTGTTTTTCTGAGGAGAAAAAATAATGTCAAACAATACTGACAAACCCTCTTTATTTATAAGAGGCAAATGGATTTCGGGAAAAGGCCCTCTTTTAATTTCTGAAAATCCCGCGACAGGGGCAGCTATCTGGGAGGGCGCTTCAGCAGACACTTCTGATGTCAATCTCGCTGTAAAAGCGGCTCATGAAGCACTGCCAGCATGGTCTGGAGCACCAGCAGAAACTCGCATCTCTTATCTGAAAAAATTTCAAGCTCTCCTCGAAAAAAATAGAAAAACTATTGTCGAGACGATTTCTTTGGAATGTGGTAAACCTCTCTGGGATGCAGACAATGAGGTTTCAGCAATGATAGGTAAATTAGATATCTCTATTGAAGCCTTTACTATCCGATGCAAACAAATATCAAAATCCGAGGGCACCAAAAAATCAATTTTGCATCATCGTCCTCATGGCGTCATCGGAGTTTTCGGCCCATTTAATTTCCCCGCCCACTTACCCAATGGTCATTTTCTTCCGGCACTACTTGCAGGAAACACAATCGTTTTTAAACCGAGTGATCAGACCCCGCTTGTAGCCGAAAAAATATTTAAGTTATGGGAAGAAGTAGGCCTTCCTCCAGGTGTTATGAACCTACTTCAAGGAGGTATTTTTACCGGACAAGCTCTTTCACGACACCCAGATATTGACGGCATTTTTTTCACCGGAAGCTGGGCTGTAGGGAAACATTTGACCGAACTTTACAGCGATAAAGCCGGAAAGATCCTTGCTTTAGAAATGGGAGGTAACAATCCCCTGATTTTTACTGATGTGGACGACCTTAAAGCTGCTGCCTATGTCACCATCCAATCAGCTTTTCTAACATCAGGACAAAGATGCACTTGTGCTCGAAGGCTAATCATACCTCAGGGCTATAAAGGAGATGCATTCATCAAAGAACTGATCACCATGACGCAAAATCTTAAAATAGGCTCATACACAGACATGCCTGAGCCATTTATGGGACCTGTGATATCTGCTAAAGCTGCAACTAAGCTTATGGATGCTCAACAAAAAATTATGGATCAAGGAGCTCACTCACTACTAAAAATGACTCAGTTAGAACAAGGTCCTTCTTTTCTTTCTCCGGGCATTATCGATGTCACAGCATTGGCTGAACGCAAAGACGAAGAACACTTCGGCCCCCTACTACAAATTATTCGAGTCAAAGACTTTGATGCAGCATTAATCGAAGCTAACAACACTAATTACGGACTGACAGCCGGTCTCTTAAGTCGAAACAAAAATGAATTCGAACAGTTTTCAAAATATGTAAAAGCCGGCATCCTAGCTTGGAACAGCCCTACGACAAATGTGAGCTCATCCTTTCCCTTTGGAGGAACAGGCAAAAGCGGAAACTTCCGACCTACAGCCTTTTATGCTGCAGATTATTGTGCTTACCCTGTGACATACATTGAAAATGAAATATTAGCGCTTCCGGAAACTCCTATTTCCGGAATTATAACAACCCATGGAGCTCCAAATGAAGTCTGTTGAAGTCAATTTTGATACCCTTGCAGGGCCAACGCATAACACTAGTGTTATTTCTTTTGGCAATGTTGCTTCAGCATCATCTCATTTAAAGCCTTCGAATCCTCAGGCTGCAGCATTACAAGGTCTTGAAAAAATGCGCTTTTTGGACTCTTTAGGATTTCGCCAAGGTGTTCTACCACCGCAACGACGTCCCCATCTTCCCACCCTGAGACTATTAGGATTTCGCGGATCAGATCACGAAGTGCTTAAGAAAGCATGGAGTCAAAGTCCAACAATATTAATGGGAGTAAGTTCTTCAGCCTACATGTGGACAGCTAATAGTTCGACTGTTACTCCCTCTTGCGATAGTGCTGACAACCGCGTGCATATCACACCGGCAAATTTAAGTAGTAAATTCCATCGTTCCATTGAAGCTGAAATCACGGAACGTCTCTTTAAAATAGTGTTTCCCGAACCACACTTTGAACACCACCCTCCCATACTACGCGGACAGCACTTCAGTGATGAAGGTGCAGCTAACCATACTTGCTTCAATAGGGCGCATGGCACACTTGGAGTCCATCTTTTTGTCTATGGCCGAACAAACTTTAAAGACAATTTATTTGCTCCAAAACGCTATCCGGTTCGTCAAGTATTCGAAGCTAGTGAATCTATAGCTCGAATTCATCGTTTAAATCCATCTCAAGTCTTTTTTGTTCAGCAAAATCCGGAGGCTATTGATGCTGGAGTATTTCACAATGATGTCATTTCAATAGGCAACAACAACGTTTTTCTTTATCACGAAAAAGCCTTTTGCAATAGTGATGATTGCATAAGTGAACTTCAAAAGGCTGTTACGGAAACATGTGAAACCCATCTCAATTGCATCAAAGTGCTCAACAAACAAGTCTCCTTAGATGATGCAGTCAAATCCTATCTTTTCAATTCTCAAATACTAACTCTTCCCGATTCATCCATGATAATTTTGGCACCGTCTGAATGCCAGCAAACACCATCGGTGTTCAAATTTTTGAACGAACTTGCTTTAGATCCTGATAATCCTATTTCTAAGGTACACTATTTTAATCTTAATGAAAGCATGCGAAGCGGTGGGGGACCTGCCTGTTTAAGGATACGTGTAGTGCTAAATGAAGATGAACTAGCAGCCGTTAACCCTCGTTTTCTATTTACGGAAGAGCTTTATAATTCACTAGCATCGTGTATAAAAAAAAATTACAGAACAGTGCTGCTGCCTGAAGACATTGCCAACCCTCAATTTTTTGATGAATGTATGGAAGCTTATAGTGCTATCGAGAAAATTTTTGGCATTGAAAACGCTTTATAGCAAATGACTGGAAAAACCAAATAGAAATCATCGCTAATTTCCTTTGTTCTTAGAATATGTAGAGCTATGTTAGTCCCGGAGGGCTAAGCGAAGCCTGGGACCTCAAGATAGCTGCAAAGCCCCGGAGGGCCGACACATATTTAAATTTTATCTTCATAAAAGCAATAGCCTGCTCAAAGATTATTTATGAAATAGATCAGAATGTTGAGCTACTTTTTTGCGACGATTTATACCAAAATTTGGACGCACTTCGGTATAATGCTAACATCTTGATCATGGCTCTACTTTTGCCATTGCTAACTTCTTGGCTTGCGCTACCTAGGTCAAGGCATTCCTTCTAGTACTGCGTTCGACAAGTTCGCTTAAACAAAAAATATTTTAGTTCTCAAATCTTCCCCCTGTGGTTTTCCCATCTACACACTAGTGTATGGCACGAAAATCAAAGAGGGAATCTTTGAGCCTAAAATGATTTTTGTTTTAAACGAACTTATCGAACGCAGTACTAGTTTCCTGAATTCTAACTTTATAAGATAAATTTTACCTATTAATTTTGCGCCCTTCTGCCTTTCTGCCTTACGATCTTTGTATAAATTTGCCGTATGATAAAAAAATGACAGAAAAAGCAACAAAATGATACAAGACGTGGAAACGCCCAAATTTTTTTTCAAAAGGTATCAAGCGCATGTATATTTATCTCCTGTTAGTCGGACTGCTTTTAGCTGTCGCACCAATGAATGCAAAACCCTATCCAATTCAGTTCGGCATTCCCGAGTGTAAAGTCGTAGGTCATATCCCTTCGAAAGATAAGGATTTTGCTACCGTAAATCCTTATAATAGAGACACGTATGTCTTTACAAACGAAGTAGATTATTATAGCGACTACCAAAGATCCTATTATGCTGTTACTTGCAAGAAAGCTGGTTGGGATTGCATGAGACATTATGAAATATTGGCTAACGGCTGCATTCCATACTTTAACAACCTTCATGAATGCCCAGATGACACGATGGCCTTTTTGCCACGTAAATTGATCACAGAAGCGATGAACCTCAAAGGAGTTCATTTTCAAAATAGAAAAGGACAACAAGTTCTTTACATCGATCACAAAAAATTTGACCGAATCAGATATTTTGAAATCCTTAAAGAATTGATTGAACATACAAAACGCTACCTTACTACAAAAAAAATGGCCCAGTATGTTTTAAAAACAGTCAATTACAAGGGAAGTGGAAAAATTCTTTTCATCTCAGGATGCACTTGGCCGGACTACATGCGCTGCCTTCTTCTAACCGGGCTAAAGGAATTGTTTAATAATAATGTGGTTGACACTCCTAAAATTCCACATATTTATAACTCCTATCCTCAAAATGCAATCATCGGTCTATATGGCAAAGGTATGTCTTATACACGTAATGTCGAAGATCTGCCTGTAGACAGAAATAACATCGAAAAGAGAATTAGAAACAAAGAATTTGATCTCATTGTATATGGATCTGCACATAGAGGTTTGGACTATCTTGATCTTGTACAACAAATTTACGATCCAAGTGAAATTGTATATATTTGTGGAGAGGACATTCATGGTTGCCAGTTTAAAAATTTTCACAATTTATTTCTGAGAGAATTTGAAGGTAATCGATAATAAATAATGAAGACATAAGTTTTTTATCAAAACTCTTTTTTGATAAAAAACTTATGTGATGATCACATTAAAGTTAATTCCGTGAAGAAATAATTTTTTCGGCGCTCCATTTTAAAATTTTTCATTTCATTACGGATACATATAAATTAAATTAGTATAACTGGAATGGTAAAGCTTCCCTTTAAATCGAAATTTTGGTACACTAAGATATAACTATTGTTTGCGAAGCTAGATGTTTTGTAACTAACACGGAGGTGACTGATGTCCAGAGATCCTAGGGGTATTAACTGGGGAACGGCGATCTTTTTGATCACGTACCAAACAGTTTTGCTATTAACGCTGCCATTTTACTTCTATTACTGCACATTGCATACTGGCACACTCATCACCGCCTTTGTTTTGTTATGGCTTACGGGTCTCAGCATCACGGCAGGATACCACCGCTACTTTGCTCATCGCAGTTACAAAGCACACCCTATTGTAGAAGCTGTTCTGATCTTTTTTGGAACGATGGCCGTTCAAGCTAGTGTCTTGCGTTGGTCTTTTGAACACAGGCTCCATCACGCCTATGTAGACACTGACAGAGACCCATATTGCATTAATAAAGGCTTTTGGTACGCGCACTTTTTTTGGATGCTTGAAAAGCTCCAACCGATTGATCCTAAAGTCGTTCCTGATCTAATTAGCAATAAATGGATCGCTTTTCAGCACCGGCATTACAAACCTTTGATGTTTGGTGTAAACACACTAGTATTTTTTGTTGTTGGAGCCGCCTTTCAAGATTATTGGGGAGCTTTTTTTATAGCAGTTTGGCTACGTATTTTTTGTCTACAGCACTTTACTTGGTTCATCAACTCACTTGCGCACACATGGGGCAGCAAACAGTTCAGCCTTGAACAATCAGCTGTTGATAACTACGTTATCGCTCTATTAACTTTCGGCGAAGGCTACCACAACTACCACCACACCTTCGCAAATGATTACCGCAATGGAATTCGTTGGTTTCATTTTGACCCAACTAAGTGGCTTATTTGGACACTTTCAAAAGTAGGACTTGCACACGGCTTGAAACGGACCGATCCATTAACAGTTAAGAAACGCATAATTATTGAACACAAGGCCTTCTTATTAGAGCGCCTTTCAAATTACTGGAAAGAGACGAGGCACGAGCTTGAAAAGCAAGTTGTGGACCTTTCCGAGCGGATCCTTGCAAGCATCAGTGAATTTGCGAAGCTGAAAGATCTGTACCAGAAGTCGAAAAATGAAGCTACAGAGCCCACATCTTTGGAGCAAATCCAAAAAAACATTCGAGAATTGCAATCAAAGTTGCATGAAGACTGGGCGCAATGGAAAGCCCTCTCTCACAGCATCCTAAGAGGATAGGCATCAAACTTGATATTCTGATATATGCAGATCTAGAAAAGTAAGTTTTCATTGAATGCAAATATCAGAACATCAGTTATGACACCTATGCCGCACCTCCGCCTACAATTTCTTGGCCGCCCAATATCCTTTCCTATCTATCTCACCCTTATTTTCTATCTCCATCCTTCCTATCTTAAAAACCTCTTTACGACCACGCTGCGCACTTAACTTGGCTCACTCCTACGCCTCGCCGCCACTCTCAGCAATCAATAAAAACAAACACCGCGTCAAAAAAAACTCTGCCCACACAATAACTTCAACGGTTTTTCGGACTTCTTTAATTTATTTTCTTTTTTCCTGTTGACTCACTATTCATGAAAATGTATAAATAGGCTTTACGGTGGCATGGCCAAGTGGTAAGGCAGAAGCCTGCAAAGCTTCCACTCCCCAGTTCGAATCTGGGTGCCACCTAATTTCTTAACTAGGAGCTAGAGCTCCTGATGCTCTATTTAGTAGCAACCCCCATTGGAAATCTTTCAGATATCACTTTCAGAGCGATCGAAACGCTCTCAAACAGTGATTACATTCTTTGCGAAGATACCCGTTACAGCCAACGCCTGCTTCAACACTACAAAATTCATAGGCCCTGTCGCAGCTTTCATAAATTTAATGAAAGCAAAAAAGAAGACCAGCTTATTGACGACCTCAAGTCCGGAAAAAAAATAGCACTCATTTCTGATGCAGGTTCTCCTGGCATTTCGGATCCGGGCGAACAGCTTGTTAAGCGCTGTGTAGACGAAAAAATTCAAGTGATTAGCATCCCAGGGCCATGTGCGGCTATTGCAGCACTCTCATGCTCAGGATTTTCAACACAAAAATTTCAGTTTTGCGGATTTCTTCCTCGCACAGATCAAGCGCTAAAAGACGCCCTTCTAGATATTCTAGATTACTCTGGGACAACAATTTGCTATGAGTCTCCCAAGCGTCTAAAAGACACTTTAAAAGCTGTCATAGCGTTAGCTCCGAATCGAAGGCTAACCGTAGCACGCGAACTCACAAAAATACACGAAGAAAACATCCAAGGAACTGCAGAAGAACTTCTTCAGCGATATGACTCCGAAGTTAAAGGTGAAATTGTACTCCTCATCGAAGGCAATCCCCACAACGCCGAAACCACCTGGCAGAAATTGACTCCTGAAGAACATGTCAAAGAAGTTGAAGAGACCTATAATCTGTCACGTCGCGATGCCATCAAAATGGTTGCCACCCTTCGCGGTGAGAGTAAACGCAACATCTACAATAAAATGGTTTTACAGAATTAGCCCGGATGCGGTATCTTCTTCCTTATCACTCAGAACTCAGGAGACATCAGATGAAATTTCACACTTGGAAACCACTCACTGCAGCAGCACTATTTACAGTACTTTGCATCACGCCCAATTTAACCGACGCCTTCTCACTAAGCTCTAAAGCTTCAGGCATGGGATCTACAGGCATAGCCTATCCACAAGACGCCTTTGCCGGAGCCTATAACCCTGCGGCAATAGTTGACGCTGAAAACCGCGCAGACGTGGGTTTTGCATGGACTCGAGAAAGAGCAACAAGCGAGATTACTCCTGGATTTCCCGAAGAAGGTACAAAAGAATCCCTTTATTTGAGCTCTTTTGATAGCTCTCCGAATCTTTATAATGCCGAATTTGGCATCAACAAAGTTTTTAACACAACTATTTGCGGAGGCTGTTGGGATTGGGCTGTGGGTGTCGTCGGATATAATCAAGATTACATAAAAACCTCTTATGACAAATCAATCCCAATATTTGGAAAGAAAAAGCCCGGTCTAGAATTCATCCATGAAATAATTTCACCTGTTGCCAGCATACGCATCAACCGCTGCCACTCACTTGGAATATCTCTTGATGTTCATTTACAACGCTTTAAAGTCAACGGCCTTAAAACTCTTGCGTCAACGAAATTTAGCAACTCACCGACGAATGTGACCAATAGAGGTTATGACTACTCTTCCGGCGTAGGAGTATCCATCGGCTGGAAATGGGATATAATGGAAGCCTTAACACTTGGCGCCACGTACCACAGCAAAACGAGCATGCGCAAGTTTCATAAATATAAAGGTCTTCTTGCCCAAGAAGGTCGATTGGATTCACCAGAACGTTACGGCCTTGGACTCGCCTACCAATATCTACCAAACTCCACTATAACTTTTGATTTTGAATGGATTAATTGGCACGGAGTCAGATCTCTTCACAATCCTCTAGATCTTGCCAATTCCGATAAGCTAGGCAGTAAAAGAGGCTCAGGATTTGGCTTCCGCAACCAAATATTTTTTGGTGTGGGCGTTGATTATGCTATAAATGAATTCTGGATTGTAAGAATAGGCTACAGACATACAAATACTGCCTTAAGGAACACTCAGACTACCTTAAATATCCTTACTTGCGAGACTATTGACAATTACCTCACTTTAGGGGCAACGTACACTTGGAAATGTAACGAATTCACGCTGTACTTCGCGCATGGATTCGAAAATGACATTAATGGGAAAACTCAAATCCCTAAGAAAATTGGCGGAGAAAGAATTGTAAGGCTTAGAGAAAGCAATAATACTCTAGGACTCTCTTGGGGCTACATATTTTAACTTTGTAAAATTTTTCCTTGACTTTTTAGCTAGATTGTCTAAATTGATGCTAACAAAAGGAGCCATTTACGATAAATGGCTCCGTTTATGTCAAACAGGAGAAACAATATGACAAAAAAAAATATGATTTTAGCCTTATTCATGGCTTTAGCATCACCTCTGGCTGCTACACCTGCAGAAGGAATTAATTATCCTGCTAGCACCAAACCGATTCAAATTCAAGGTTCTTCAACTCCCGCAACCCACTCCACAATTCAAAATGCACACAACTCTATAACAGGCCCAACAGGCCCAACAGGCCCAAGAGGCCCAAGAGGAAGACAAGGACCAGAGGGAGACATTGGACCTAGAGGCGCAGAAGGCAATGATGGCCATGATGGCGCAGACGGCCATGACGGTATTGACGGTACTGATGGTGTTAACGGAGTTGACGGCACCAACGGACTTGACGGAGAACGTGGACCTAGGGGACGACGAGGTAATGACGGAGCACAAGGAGAAGCTGGCCCTGCAGGGGCTGATGGAGCCCCTGGCCCGATGGGGCTTCAAGGGCCTGTAGGCCCTGCCGGGGCAACAGGACCTACAGGAGCAGCTGGAGAAACCGGTCCAGCGGCAGTTGCTTCGTTTGGCGATTTTTATGCACAAACGACATTTGATAATCCAAATCCAATTTTACCAAGTGAGACCTTAAAATTTTCAAGTATTGGAAATAATTCTGGAGGAATCGTTGTAGACCCTTATTCAAATAATGACACATTTGTATTGCCCGTTCCAGGAGCATACCTAGTCCTATTTCAAGCAAATGTAGCTGAAGCTGGCGCTCAACTAGTACTAGCCCTGGATAGAGGATGTGGATATGATGAAATTTCTGCAAGTAGAATTAGCTCTGCAGTTGGACCAACACAGATTGTCGGGATGTACATCGTTAGAACAAGAGGTTTTAACGAAAGAATTCAGGTAAGAAATGCTGAAACAAGCCTTGTTCCAATTACACTGACAGTTAATTCCGGAAGTCCTTTTTCCGCGCACGTTTTGATTACTCAGTTGCAATAACTGTTTTGAATTGAGGGACAACAGGCATGGTAAGGGCAACAGGGACTAGAGACATAAAACCTCTTTCTTCTTTGAATTCCGAAACCGCCTGTTGTTCCTGCTATTTTCATGGACCTGCTATTCCTACAACTCTTCTCCCTTAACCATTTACCTTCTTTTTTTTTCTGCCATTTGCTATAATTAATTCAACGCGTAAGACGATAGATTGCAGACCTGAGTCTTCGTCAAAAATTTTCTTTATTATTTTGTTGAAACGGAGACGCTTCTCATGCCACTAGAACAGAGAAAAGAAGACCTAAAAAATCAATTTCCTCCTTTCCTTTTTGTTCTTAAGGAAGGGCCTAAATTTAACAAAAATTTATTCGACTACTCTTTATGTATGATGCAAATCAAACCTGAAGGCTTCAAGAATTACGACTCAAAAATCATTATCAATTCTCGAAACAAGTATGACAGCAAAATTGGATAGAATTTTCGACCAATTAGTGTGCCTCTTAGCGACAACTTACTAAATCCAATGAAGCCTTAAAAAAGAAAGGTGGATCCATACACATATCCTCCTTGCACAATTCCCTACAATTCGTCTAAAATGATAACTTCAACGCATAAAGATTACGATGCGCTCACAAATGAACTCTAAAACTAAAGGAGAATAATCATTATGGCAGATTCAGCAAAGGAAATCATTTTTGAAGAAAAAGCACGTGAGCTTTTACTTCAAGGTATAAAAAAACTCGCAGATGCTCTTGCTTTTACTTTAGGACCTAAAGGCCGTAATGTAGCTCTAGAAAAAGGTTGGGGAGCTCCAACAATTACAAATGATGGTAGCAGCATTGTTAAGGACATTTCTCTTGAAAACCAATATGAAAATATGGGCGTTTCAATGGGTAAAGAAGTTGTTCAAAAAATGAAAGAAAAGTGTGGCGACGGGACAACGACTGTCACACTTTTATTGCGAGCATTTGTTGAAAGTGGTGTAAAATACATCACAGCTGGTGCAAGCCCTATTAGCGTAAAGCGCGGCATTGACAAAGCTGTTGAAGCTATTGTTAAAGAAATCGAAATAACGGCCATTCCAATTAAAAACGCTACTGAAACTTGCAATATCGCTACAGTTTCAGCTTCCGGCAATAGCGAAATTGGTAAATGGATTAGTGATGCCATGGAAAAGGTTGGCAAAAGCGGAATCATTACGATTGAAGAAGCTAAAGGCACAGAAACGACAATCGAGATCGTTGAAGGCATGCAAATTGATCGCGGCTACCTGAGCCCGTATTTTTGCACAAATACAGACAAAATGAATGCAGAGATGCTTAAACCAAAGATTCTTATTCTCGACAGTAAGGTCACAAACATTCATGAAATTCTCCCTATTCTACAAAATATCGCAACGACCGGCAGTGAGCTTCTAATCATTTCAGAAGATATCGAAGGCGATACTCTTTCAACTCTCGTAATTAACAGAATCCGTGGAACCTTAAAAGTTGTGGCTGTGAAATCTCCAGGCTTTGGCGATCGCAAAAAAGCTATGATGCAAGATATTGCTATTTTGACAGGCGCAACTGTTATTTCTGAAGAAACAGGAAACTCCCTAAAAGATGTTCAACCTGAAGCTCTTGGATCTGCAGACAAAGTTATCGTCACAAAAGAACACACTTTAATTATTAATGGACACGGCGATCCAAAAACTATTGAAAATCGCGCAAAACAGATTGAAAAAGAAATTGAATTATCTACTAGCCAATACGATAAAGAAAAACTGGAAGAACGCAAAGCTAAGCTTAGCGGCGGAGTTGCTATTATTCGTGTTGGAGCAGCGACAGAGCCTGAATTAAAGCAGAAGAAGCAAGTCTTTGAAGATAGCTTGAACTCTACCAAGGCTGCACTAGAAGAAGGTATTGTTGTCGGGGGTGGCGTTGCCCTACTTAAAGCAAGCCAAGTCATTGACAAGCTAAACCTCCAAGATGATGAAGCTATTGGCGGCAAAATCGTTAAGCAAGCTTGTGAAGCACCCTTAAAGCAAATTGCTGTTAACACAGGCTTCGACGGACCTGTAATCTTACGTGAAGTTCAACACGCTGCGGTGGGTTTTGGATTCAATGCATTAACAGAAAAAGTTGAAAATCTTCTTGATGCTGGCGTCATAGACCCAGCCAAAGTTATTAAGAATGCATTAACCTATGCAGCCTCTGTAGCGGGTATTGTTTTGATTACTGAAGCTCTGATCGGTGATGTCACTGAAAAAGATGATGCGTAATTAATGATGCGTAATTAAGTTAAATGCGAGATAACAAGAACTAATAATACTTTTTTGTTTATTGCTCTTGTTATCTCTGATTTATACATTTTTTTCGTTCTTTTGCTCCCCTTAAACATGGTTTACCGTAGAACACAAATCAATTTTTACACATACAATGGAGACATTATGAATTTTCCAGCAACGTTTAATTTGTCAAATGTTACTGATAATCGATTGACTCAACGCGAGAAAAACTGGGAAAATAATTTTGAAAAAAACAGAGAAGCATTTTCTATAATAATTTCAGAAGGAATTTTTAAAAAAGTTATTGTAAAAATGGAAGAAACTTTTAATGACTTCTATCTGAAAGAACCTAGTTATGCAGCTCCTTTAACAACCAATTTTTCTTTTGAGATTGTAAAACTTAAAGATGCATTAGCTTTAAAAGAGTTGGCTCTGGATGGTGCAGAACTTTCTCCATTCAAAGAATGGTTTGAGAGATTTTCTCTTCCGAACCAAAAAATTAATAAAGACATTGATCGTTTTAAATCTTCCAGTATATTTTCTAAAAATCTAAATGGAATTGATCGTGAATACTTTCAAGAAATGATGGCTCTGGTTGGTCGATCAGTGCAAATTCATTTAAAGAGGTCGTTTCAAGAACTAACATCATTACCTGAAAATTCTTATTTGAAAGCAGAAGTTAAATGGCATCGAAAAGCAGAACAATTAATACCTGGTGCTTCGGATTTTCGTGACAATAGTATTGAAGTGAAAATTTGGAAAGAACAACTTGAAACAAAACAGCTTGGAACCATCACCTCAATAGGCTCTAGTGCTTTAATGAAGGAAAGAGAAATTCGACGGAAAACGCAATCCAAGAGACAAATACTGTATGTTGTTGGAGGTGTAGCACTGTTTGCTTTTATTCTTTTTATTATGTCGCGTGTGCAAATTAAGTTTAAAGATATGAGTTTAAGGATAAATCAGCCTTAAAAGCCCTAACGGGGACGGCCCTGTCCTTAGCCCATAGTTTGCACCTCCTGCGCTGCACTTTGGGCTAAGGGACAGGGGCCGTCTCCATTGGGGCTCTAAGGCTATTCTCTGTTAAAAAAAAGCCGAAAAGAACAATTATTCGTAACTTCTCAAAAACTCTCAAATTTTTGAGAAGTTACGAATAATTAAGGTCGTGGAGTCCCGAGGACCGTTCCTACATAAAATCCTATGCATGCAACAGCAATACATCTAAATAATTTAGTCGCAATCGCTGCAATAATTATAGCTCCGATCACTGCTAACTTTACTGCTAAAGATTGCATCGTGAAAAGTTCAACTCCAGACTTAAATATTTTTCCGCCTAGTGTTGCCCCTAATAAAGTGGACCCCACTGCAATAAACGGATGAGAAAATAGGGCCGCAAAAAATGCAGTTCCAACAAAGATTGTTTTTCCTTCAACAGTACTCAACTGAGCAGGTACATCTTTCAATTTTGCAAAAAAATTAGACATAATTGTAGAAACTGTGCCAAAAATCGAGTGGCCTTGACCACTATAATTTGTTGAAGTTAAATTCATATTAATCCCTTAATTTAAAAAAATTGCTAACCATCTAGAACAACTAGATTGATATCCTTGATTTCCAGCAAGACGATCCCAGTCTTACCTCAACACACGTCATTCAATCATACTAGCGCTACTTGATTCTACATTAAAAGTCATTTTTTTCCTCCTGTTTTTTTAACATGACTTTTTTACTAGATGTGACTTGCGTCCACAGAAAATAACACCTACCAGTTAAATGTAGAAAGTGGTGATGGCATTAAAGAGAATCTGTTAATTATACCGAAGTGCGTCCAAATTTTGGATTTTGGCAAAGAGAAAGCTCCCGCGATTAAGCGATCAAAAACGACCCCATATTAATAT
>JACDDG010000278.1 GCA_013817115.1 Parachlamydiaceae bacterium
TGTTATAGTTCCTATAAAATCCTATAACTACAAAGACAGAAAAATGAACGTAATTACCTTTCAAGAAATGCTTAAGCGGTTAGCTAATTTTTGGGAACTGCAAGGTTGTGTTCGCCATCAGGGATATGACCTAGAGACTGGTGCAGGAACATTTAATCCTACAACTTTTTTGCGCTGCTTAGGGCCTGAACCCTACAAAGCTGTTTACTTTGAACCTTGCAGGCGACCCTCAGACGGCCGCTATGGGACCAATCCCAATCGTGTTCAACATTACTTTCAGGGTCAAGTGATCATGAAGCCCTCTCCGCCGGACATCTTAGATCTTTGCTTGAAGTCACTGGAAGCAATTGGGTTCAATTTAAGTGAGCACGATATGCGCTTTGTGCATGATGATTGGGAATCACCTACAGTCGGCGCTTGGGGCCTGGGGTGGGAAGTTTGGATGGACGGAATGGAAGTCGCTCAGTTCACTTATTTTCAATGTCTTGGTGGAGTCAGCTTAAAGCCTGTTTCAGCTGAAATAACTTACGGTCTTGAACGCCTTGCCCTGTATTTGCAAAAAGTCGATAGCATTTTTGACTTAAAATATAATGACGAGCTTAATTACGGCGATATCTATTTTAATAACGAAGTTCAATGGAGCCATTACAACTTCGAAAAAGCCTCTACAGCGATGTGGTTTCGACATTTTGATGACTTCGAACAAGAAGCAAAGCAACTTATTCAAGCAAAATTCCCTATTCCTGCGTATGATTTTGTAATCAAGGCCTCACATGCTTTTAATTTGCTGGATGCTCGTGGTGTTATCTCAGTCACGGAGCGCACAGGCTATATCGGTAGAATTCGTGAACTTGCACGTCAAATTGCCGAAAGCTACATCGCCAGTCGCGAAGAATTAGGTTATCCTTTGCTCAATCGTTTCAAAGATGAAAAATTTAAACATGCGCTACCTCAGCTTGTTAAATGGGCTCCAGAATTACTATCAAAAGATATTTCTGGACATGCAGACTTTGTTTTAGAGATTGGTTCCGAAGAGCTTCCTGCAACATTTGTTCCGATTGGAATTAAAAATTTAGAAAAGGCCTTTAAAACATTTTTGGATAAAGAAGGGATTGCCTACGAGGGAATTCAAGCTGATGGAACCCCGCGTCGTCTTGTTGTGTGGGTAAAAGGGCTTTCTTTAGTCAAACCTGCTACCTCTACCGAAAAGCGTGGCCCCTCTGTCGAGCAAGTTTTTGGAAAAGATGGCGTGGTGACACCTTCAGGGGAAGGTTTTTTCAGATCTGTCAATAAAACACCATTGTCTTTAGAAGCTATTTTAAGAAAAGAAGATTGTGATATCGTCATTCGTGCTGTAAAAGGAGTGGATTACTTAGTAGCTACCAAGCACGTCGCCGGCAGGCCTACAGCAGAAATTCTGGCAGAACAGCTTCCGAATCTTATTTTAAATTTAGATTTTCCTAAAAAAATGCGCTGGGGGGATTTATCGATTACTTATGCCCGTCCATTGCGGTGGTTGCTTGCTCTTTTTGGTAAACATGTGGTGCCTTTTGGAGTTGGAGATCTTTCTTCAGATCGTTTATCTTGGGGGCATCGGCAATTGGCTAATCATTCATTTAGTATTTCTCAGGCGGGTGATTTCGTTACTGATTTGCTAGACCATCATGTGATGGTCAAAATGGAAGAGAGAAGAAATCGAATTTGTTCCCAATTAGATGCTTTAGAATCAACCCTGGGTGGATCAATCATAGCACGCGATAAGGTACTTCCACAAGTAGTTAATCTAGTGGAATGGCCGGAAGTGATGGGGGCTGCTTTTGATAGTTCTTTCTTAAGAATACCTAAGGAAGTGCTTATTTCTGAGATGGTAGAACATCAGAAATATTTCCCTGTCGCAAATAATGACGGGATGTTAATAAATCAATTTGTTATTACAGCCAACACTACTCCATCGGATGAAATTGCCCAAGGCAACCAAAAGGTGCTTTCAGCGCGTTTAAGTGACGGAGTTTTTCTTTACGAGCAGGGGATAAGAATTCCATTGCAGGCCTATAATGAAAAACTTGAAAGTGTTACGTTCCAAAAAGAACTGGGAACTGTCTATGATAAAGTCGAGCGTTTGCAACGTCATGTGAATTATTTGCAACGTACACTAAAAATAAGCACACAGGAAAAGGCAAGGCGTGCAGCTAATCTCTCTAAAGCAGATTTAGCATCTGAAATGGTACATGAATTTCCCGAATTGCAAGGTGTTATCGGTCGCTACTATGCTGCCGATCAGGGTGAAGATGAAGAAGTTGCCATGGCTATTGAAGAGCAATGGATGCCGCGGAAAGAAGGGGCTTCGCTCCCTTCCACTGAAACCGGTATGCTGCTAAGCTTGGCTGATAAGTTCGACAATATTGTTGGCTGTTTCGTCGCCAATTTAAAGCCGACATCTTCCAGTGATCCTTATGCTTTGCGTCGACAGGCTTTTGGCATTGTCAAAATGCTGATTAATGCAAAAGCCCATCTTCCTTTGTCAGAGTCACTTTCAGTATGCTTTGATCACTTCTTAATGGCGCAGAACAAGGAGAAGCATCAACTAATTGAAGAGATTGAAACTTTTTTTTCTAATAGAGTAAAAACAGTCTTTATGGATGATGGGTTTCTAAAGGATGAGATTGAAGCAGCTCTTTCTTTTGGTTTCGACGATATCTATGATGCATTTTGCAAAGTTCAGGCTCTACATCATTTTAGAAAAGATCTGAAGTTTTCTTTACTCTGGGAAGTTTATAAGCGAGCGAAAGGTCAGCTTGAGGGCCAAGAGGTACAAACATTTTCACCAGATTTGTTGAAAGAAGATGCCGAAAAGAATTTACATACTGAGCTTTCTCAAAGTAATACACTTTTCACAAATGCTATTGCAGGAAGAGATTACGATGCAGCTTATCAGTTGATTTCTGAATTACAAGCTCCTCTTGCAATTTTATTTGAACAGGTGAAGATTATGGATGAGGATCTTGCATTAAGGGCGAATCGGTTGGCTCTATTGCAACACGTTTTCGAGCGCTTTTCTAAACTCCTTGACTTCAACAAAATTCAAATCAGCAAATTGGAATCATGAAAAATAGTCCTGTAATACTAGCCAAAGCGCATCGTAACTTACTAATCGTGATTAGTGCTGGTGTCATTTGTGCTTTGCTGCTTGCTGCAGTTATGTTGGGAGGATATAATCCTTCTGGCAGATATATTGCACAAAATGTTATGTTGTCTCCGTGAAGCTCCGTTTAGGCGGGGCTTAATGAAGGACAAAAATGGGTTTATTTCCATCACGTTGATCTTGCAGATAGATTCTTAGAGTTACTTGCAGAAGAAAGGAAATTTTAAAATGACAGAAGGACGTTTTATTTTTCTGGGTACGGGAGGCTCAATGGGTGTGCCTGTTGTAGGTTGCACTTGCGCTATATGTAAGTCTTCCAATCCTCATAATGTTCGACTTAGACCTTCGGCCATGATTAAAATATCTGGACGCATTTATTTAATAGACTGCGGTCCCGATTTTCGTGGGCAGGCTTTAAGTCATGGTATCGATAATCTTGATGGACTTATTTTAACGCATGCTCATCATGACCACACTGCAGGTTTGGACGAATTGCGGATATTTAATTTGAGAAGTCACAAATCATTGCCTTGCTTACTATCTGAAGAGACTCTGCGTGAACTTAAAATTCGATTTTATTACATCTTCGAAGATTGTTGCAATCCTGAGGGGATTAAAGTGACAACAGATTTAGATTTACGACTCTTGGCGGGTGATATAGGTTCTGTAGAATTTGGTGGAATGAAAATTAATTACATGTCTTACCAGCAAGGTGGGATGCAGGTTCATGGGTTTCGTTTCGGCGATTTAGCTTATTTGACAGATATAAAGAATTATGATTTTAAGATTTTTGATTCACTAGTCGGAGTCAAAACATTAATTATTAGTGCTTTGAGATATACACCTTCACCCTTGCATTTTACAGTTGATGATGCTGTTGAATTTGCAAAGAGGGTCGGAGCTAAACAAACTTGGTTGACACATATTGCACACGAACTGGATCATGTAAAAACGAATGCTTATTTACCTGAATCTATAAAATTAAGTTATGATGGTCTTGAATTGCCGTTTTTT
>JACDDG010000279.1 GCA_013817115.1 Parachlamydiaceae bacterium
GACTTATGGAACCACAGTAAAAGTTCTTAAAGAACTTAATGGTCTGTCGACAGATCGAATAAAAATAAATCAAAAATTAAAGTTGCCTGCAAAATAGAGTTTTAAATGCCCATTGCCGCAGATTCTCGTTGCTCTCCGATAGGAGTTTTTGATTCAGGTATTGGCGGTTTAACTGTCATGCAAGAGATCATCAAGCACTTACCACAAGAGCAAGTTCTATACTTTGGGGATACAGCCCGTCTTCCTTATGGAGAGAAAAATAGAGATGCAGTAGTTCGCTATTCGATAGAGAACACTATTTTCCTTATGGATCAAAACATCAAGCTATTAGTTGTGGCATGTAATACAGCCTCAGCACATTCGATGGGTAAATTACGACAGCTTTTTAATGTGCCTATGGTAGATGTTGTTGAAGCGGGCGTAAGCCAGATTGTATCAACAACTCAAAATCAAAAGATTGCTGTCTTGGGAACAAGAGGCACCATTTCTTCAAATGTACATAAGAATGCAATTTTAAAGCATTTACCTGACGCCTCTGTCATCTCTATTGCCTGTCCGCTATTTGCTCCGTTGGTCGAGGAGAATTTTGCTAAACATCCAGCAACAAGGCTTATTGTTCGGGAGTATTTAGCTCCGTTGAAGAATTCGGGGATTGATACCCTTTTGTTGGGATGCTCGCATTTCCCATTATTGGCATCTATTATTCAAGATGAGCTTCCTGGGGTCACTCTGATTGATCCGGCTGTTAGCTGCGCTCTGACAATAGGTTTTTTATTAAAACAGAAGCAATTAGAAGCAGATGTTTCTTCAGGTGTCCGCAGCGATCATCGTTTTTACGTTTCGGATGATCCATATAAATTTAGTCAATTAGCTACAAACTTTTTGGGCGGCCCTATTCTTCATGTGGAGAAAGTTTCTCTTTGGAGCAACTAGTAACAGTGGTTTTGATAAATTGTAGAGTGAGTGTTTTCCTGTTTTCCTTTGCGTTTCTTTGCATCTTTGCGCCTTTGCGTTAAATTTTAAGCAAAGGCGCAAAGATGAAAAGAAGCGCAAAGGAAAACAGGACTTAATTCCCGCAGCAACGGGAAAGCCTTGCATTGGGCTAAAAAAGATTTTTGGGGTGTGTTTTTAGCTATAAAACTTTTTTCAAATGATGAGCAACATTTTTTTCCGATATTCTTGGTTATTTCGATTTATACTTAAACCCCCGTTTTTCCCTTGTTTAATGTGCTTTTTTTTGTTAACATTAGCTTTTTATTAACAAATATTAGGTGAGATATGAACGAATCAATAAGCAATACATCAACTATTTTTCCGGAAACGTGGGCAAAAGCTAGAAAAGAAAGAAAAAAAGTTGAAAAAAGAATAATCGATTATATTATCCAAGGGCTTGCTCTAGCCGTTCTATTAGTTGTTTCACTTCCTCTTTTTCCTATATTTCTGTTATGCCGCCTGGCTGGAAATCTTAAAGAAAAAGCAGTCACAGTATTTGGTCTTAATAAAACGTTGCCTTCAGTACGAGCAATGAAGCATGATGAGGAATTTAAAAAATTCCAAACCATGAAAGATGTTTTTAAATCCTATTTATTAGAAATAGGATTGCAGACAACTTCAGTAAGAGATATTTCGAAAGCATTTATTCAAGATATTAATTTTAATAGTACTATGATTGTTGATCTCATGGCTGAAGAATGTAAACGTTTAATTGTGCGAGAGCTAGGCAAGAAAGCAGGTTTTCAATCAAGTTTGATCCCGGCTTTAGTCGATTTGGAAATGGACCGTGGTTGTGTTAATGAAGATGGAACAATAGACTGGACATTCGTTTGTAAGAAAATGTATTTCAAAAATGTTGATCTCCAAAATGCCTTTCAAGATCTGCTTTTTAGCTCAAAAGGAGCCGAGTCAACTTTTGCAACGAAATTATCTGAAAAGATGCACCGAAGGCATTTAGAGGTAACAGGTATCGAAAAAAATGCAGTGAAACATCTAGCGTCTTTTCTAAATCGTTTCAATAAATTAACTGAAATTCTGAATGATTCAGAAAATTTACAAACTTATAATCCTGCTCAAGCAAATAGAAGTTTTATTGCAGTCTATAGAGATCTCTTAAAACATCCCATTTATAAAGCCTTGAGGCTAAGTTCTTCTCATCGCTCCATAAATCTTTTACACGACGTTAGTGCGGCTATATGGAACTCAGTAGATCCCACAGAAGCCTATAAAAACGTTGGTAAAGCCATCATTGCAGATGGCAATCTTTCTCCTAAAAATGAAATAATCGATCCAAATGTCCCTGATAATGTTGTGATAGCAAATAAACTCCGAAAATCTCAAAAAACTGTTTGTTCAAACCATTACCAGAATGATTCACTATACGGGAAGATTTCTTATGCTGTGATGCACTTTTGGCAAACTGTTGGTGGATTTGCAAGCATGGGTGGTCGGAAACGAATAATTCCATCACTTTTAGGTGTGGGTCAGTATGATTCACATGGTACATTGTCAAATAATCCCTCTAAACAATCAACAACAAGTTGGAGGGGTGATCTGTTATGTGGCCAAGTGAATAATTGTTATGGAGGATCTCCTACAATTGGAGATCATCGCATAGCTCCAGAATTCAAAGCTCTTTTACAAGCCGCAGAAAATAATTTGATGCGGGTACCCCGTCTACGACGAAAAGGTATCCCTTCAAAAATTGTGTTTGGAAGCTTACAAGATTCAGATTTCATATACGCTGAAGGCGCTCGCACCCAAACCCTTATGTATTGCAATCAAGCTTTTCCTCTTTCTTTCATCGGATATGTTTTAGCTAAAGATTCTCCACTTTACAAAATGACCAAATCCGAAAATATCGTTTGGGAAGATGCTAAACAGTTTGGTCAGATTTTAAAAAAGAGTTTGATGTTAGGAATAAATGCACCGACACAAAAAGGACATGGATTTTATTTTGCAGGCCCTTCAGAGCGATGGGAAGAGCTTTTTAATGCAATTATAGATGAAGTTAACATAGAATTTAAAGATAAACAGGCCTTGAAACTAACAGAAAAACAAAATCTTCAGGCCGCTTATCAAGATCATGTGTATTCTTTGATCAGTACATTTGAAGAATGCCGTACTCTAGCCGATTTAAACGCGATGGGTGTGGTGAATCCTCTGATCACGACTCTAAATGTTTGTAAAGAGAATATAGACCGTGGCGCGATGGAAAATTTAAAGCTTTTATATTTAAGAATCAACAATCTTCCAAAAGATAAACCCCCGTTAACTAAAGATGAGATATTAGAGTCTTTAGTAGGATTCATGAATTCAAGATCACTCTCATCTCGCGATAGAGCAATTCTTGAGCATAGAGTGGCACAAGTTCTTCCATTTATCGAAACAGTTTCGCCTGAAAATTTTGATCGATCTTTGATGAGCCTACTTCATCGATTAGGTCTTGATGCTCAATATGAATTTGTTGTGTAAAGGATATGTTGAATGATGAATGGTGAATGGTAGAGTAGTCACTGGTTTTTTTTAAATCAGGATATTCACGATGGGAATGATGACCCAATGATTTTCGGTACATAGGTTTTATTAAGATAGCGAGAGAGTGCCGTAGGGCCCCGGGACTGCGCTTCAGCCAGGCTATAATGTGTCAGCTCTCCGGGATTATCCATAGTTCTACATATGCTTTAAAAACAAATAGAGCAATGAAAGAATGAATAGAAATTATTTACGCTCTTCACTTCAAGCAAAAGGGCGCATCGAAAGAGTTTTTAAAACACTTCAAGATCGCTTAGTTCGTTAGATGAGGTTAAATAATATCTCCACAATTGATGAGGGAAACGTCTATTTCCCGCCTTGCAAAACATAAACTTAAATATTGTATTGCCCCTGCAAACCCTCACGACGCCCATTTACCATTAAAGAACAATAAACCATTAAGTACATCCTTTGCAATAAATATCAGCGAACTGCAGGGCAAACGCATTATAAAAAATTCTTGAGTATATCCTAGCAACATAGTCCATCTATGTGAAAAAAAGATTTTCTAAATTACATAGTTCGGATAATTCTTTGAGTTCATCAAGAGTGTATACCGAAGTGCGTCCAAATTTTGGATTTTGGCAAAGAGAAAGCCCCCCGGGATTAAGC
>JACDDG010000280.1 GCA_013817115.1 Parachlamydiaceae bacterium
CCTACAGGCTAGAAGGCATTTTTAGCAAAAAAATAGGTTGATTCGTATGCCCGGTAGGATCGCAATAGGCATCAAGTTCGTTATATTTGAATCAAGAAATGGTTTCAAATAGAAATCCGCATAAAGTATGGACACAATTAATTGGAAATTACACAAAAAATATTCCAGAATATATTCTGAAGGCTTATATATATATATTGGATTAAGGGAAATTATTCCGAAGAGATCAAGATCTCTGGGGCTACAAAAAGATTTTTTTATCCTTCAGCTATTTATCAACAGCCAAATAACCTTTTTGTAGCCCATTGCAAGCGTCAGCGCAGCTATGGGAATGAAGTAAAAGAGTAGTGTTCCCATAGGGGAACCTCTTTTTATTTTCGCGCAACATGCCTAAGACGCTTACGTTAAAATCCATACTATGTACTAAAGGTTGTCCTAGCACTGCCCGACTGGAGCCGATGTATTTATAACCCAGAACTAACGTTTACAGCTACTTTTGCAATCTCAAGAAATGCGTATGATTTATTCTCTGCTTGATCGGAATCTATACTTTGTGCGGATTCTTTAGCTTGATTGATGTTATTTTGTGCTTCAAACTTTACGATTTCAAGTAAAGCTTTTGACCTAACATTAGGGTCTTTAATTTTTTTTACAGTAAGTTTAGCTTTAGCTAGGTCATATTGGGCTTCTAGTTCTATGAGATCGAGGAAACCTTTTGGTGATGATAGGCTTTCAACGATTTGTCTTGCTTCTGTTAAGTCATGTTGGGGATCGACTTTTGCAATTTCGAGGAAAGCTAATAATTTCCATTCATTTGTTTTTATGTTTTGTGCTGTTTGTTTAGCTTGAGTTATATGATGTTGAGGATCGACTTTTGCAATTTCGAGGAAAGCAAATGCTTGATTGTAAGGATCTTCAATTTTTTGTGCTTCGTTTTTAGCCTCAGTCAAATCATATTGAGGATCAAATTTTGCGATTTCGAGGAATGCTGCTACTTTCATATTGGAATCTTCAATGTTTCCTGCACATTCTTTAGCTTTCGCCAAATCATGTTGAGGATCAAATTTTGCAATTTCGAGGAAAGCATCGAATTTGTCTCTCGGATCTTCAATGTTTTGCGCATATTCTTTCGCTTCTGCTAAATCATGCTGAGGATCAATTTTTGCTATTTCGAGCATAACTCTAATTTTGGTTCTCAATTCATCAAAAATGAAGCGAAGATCACCAATTTCAATGTTTTGTACAGCTCTTTTAGCTCCAAATAGATCACATTGAGGATCCAATTTTGCAATCTCTAGGTAAGCCTTAAATTGATCAAAGGGGGTTTCAATTTTTTGTGCGGCTTCACTAGCAGCGGTCAAGTTATGTTCGGGATCTTTTTTTGCAATTTCAAGGAAAGCTGCTGATTGATAAATGGGATCTTCAATATTATTTGCGGTTTCTTTAGCTTGTTCCAAGTCATATTCAACTTCTTTTTTTACTTTAAAGAGTAATAAATGCGAATAAGGAAGGTCATTGTCTTTTAAATTAGCTATAGCCTCATCCAGATCATATTTAGCCTCGAAATTTGCAATATCTCTGATTGCCGCAAGCCTCATATGTGTTCGATCTTGAGATGCCCAAAATTTAGCCTGAGTTAAATCATGTTTTGGATCAACTTTTGCAATCTTTAAAAAAGCTTCAAATTGGTGGTAAGGGTGACCAAACTTTTGTGCTATTTGAATTGCTTGAGTTATGTCGTGATGAGGATCAATTTTTGCTATTTCAATGAACGCGTTCAATTGTTTGAATATATTAGTAATGTTCGCCGCATTTTTCTTGGCTTCATTAATACAAAAAGGAATAAATATTTTATCTCTATAAATCATTTTATCGTTTTTAATAAGTTTATTCCATGAGGAATTAACTTCCGTCATATTAATAGTATTTCCGCTGGTCAAGCTATTTAAGATTAATGATTCAACAATATCTTTAATAACTGGTTTCGGGCTTTGCGGAAATAATTTTTTTTCAGAAACATATACTTTAGGGGGTAAATTACTTGAAAAATTAGGATTTACGTTCATATTTTTTTCCTTTAAGGTTTATTGTTATATAGTTTACATTAAGTATTATATAATAAAAACAATTTTCACGCAACTATCTTAATTAAAAAGATTTTTTCTGTAATTTTGAATCAGCAAGAAATTGCAGGCTATGTATAAAAAAAGACCGCTATTCCATAGGAAAAGCGGTCTTTTTAACAAAAAATAGATATTTCAAACGTATAATTTACATTTAACTCTAGTAATCCATCGCTCCAGCCGGCATTGCCATAGCAGCCTTATCATTTGGAATATCAGCGATACATGCTTCAGTTGTCAAAAGAATTCCTGCAATCGAAGCTGCATTCTCTAGTGCACAACGCACGACTTTAGTTGGATCTAGAATTCCGGCTTTTATCATGTCAACAAACTCATTTGTCAACGCATTGTAACCATGGTTCTCAGGAAGACCTTCTACTTGTTGTAGAATGATAGCACCTTCTTGTCCCGCATTCTCAGATATCATGCGCAATGGAGCTGTCAGAGCTTTTGCAATGATTCTCGCGCCTGTCTTCTGATCTCCTTCGAGAGCTTCGATGGCTTTATTAAGACTAGGTAGGCAACGAATATATGCAATTCCTCCGCCAGGAAGAATGCCTTCTTCAACTGCAGCAGCTGTAGCATGCTGAGCATCATCGACACGATCTTTCTTCTCTTTCATTTCGACTTCTGTTGCAGCTCCGACGCAAATCTTAGCTACACCACCAGCAAGTTTAGCCAAACGTTCTTGTAACTTCTCACGATCGTAGTCTGAATCTGTTTCTTCGATTTGACGCTTAATTTGAGCAACGCGATCTTGGATTTTCTTTTTGCCTCCGGAACCTTCAACAATAATGGTTTCATCTTTGCGGATGATGACTTTCTTTGCGCGTCCAAGCATTTCCAAAGATGTTTGCTCTAATTTATGCCCGAGTTCTTCACAAACCATTTGAGCACCAGTCAAGGAGGCAATATCTTCAAGCATTGCTTTACGACGGTCGCCAAATCCAGGAGCTTTAACTGCACAGATTTTTAAGCTGCCTCGGATTCGGTTGATAACAAGAGTTGCCAACGCTTCACCTTCAACATCTTCTGCGATGATGAGGAGGGGAGATCCGGTTTCAGCTACAGTTTGAAGTAGAGGAATTAAATCCTTGATCGCTGAGATCTTTTTCTCGTGGATAAGAATGAGAGCATTTTCCAAAACACATTCTTGGTTTTCGGAATCGGTCATGAAGTAAGGAGAGAGGTATCCACGATCAAAATTCATCAACGACTTCAAGGGTAGTTTCAAAGCCTTTTGCTTCTTCTACAGTGATTGTACCGTCTTTTCCTACGCGTTCCATTGCTCGAGCAATGATCTCGCCAATTTCCTTGTCATTGTTAGCTGAGATCGTTGCTACTTGTTCAATTTCATTTCTGTCATTGATCTTTTTGCTTCTCTTCTCAAGCTCTTTGACAACAGCTTTAACGGCAATTTCCATTCCACGCTTAAGATCAAGCGGGTTTGCGCCTGCAGCGACATTGCGAAGGTCTTCGCTGTAAATGGCAGCTGCAAGAACTGTTGCTGTAGTCGTGCCATCACCGGCATTGTCAGCAGTCTTACTTGCAACTTCTTTAACCATTTGAGCACCCATATTTTCGTGCTTGTCTTCCAATTCGATTTCTTTCGCGACTGTCACGCCGTCCTTTGTGATATGTGGAACGCCATGGGCTTTATCGATAATGACATTGCGTCCTTTAGGACCAAGTGTTACTTTCACAGCATCTGCTAGGGTTACTACACCTTTGAGGATCTTTTGACGGGCTTCTTCTCTGTAGATAATATCTTTGGCTGACATAGATTGTGTCTCCTGTGAGGTTTAAATTATTTTTCGATTACGGCGATAATGTCTTCAGCTTTGATGATGATAAACTCTTCACCGTCGATTGTGACTTCTTGTCCGGAGTATTTTTCCATCAAAATAGTGTCTTCGACTTTGACAGGCATAGGAATTAGGTAAGGATAGGAAATTCAATGGATGTTGGAGATTTACCCCAGGGGTAAGGCTCCAACATTCATTGCCTCAAATC
>JACDDG010000281.1 GCA_013817115.1 Parachlamydiaceae bacterium
GCTATGGGTATAGTTTAGCAGCTATGTTCCCCGGCAGGGGAACCTCTTTTTTATTGCATCCAAATTCTTAACAAAAAATGTTTGTGGCATTTTTTCGCACCTAAAACTTTAGTTATCGTAACGTTGATATGTGTAGTTTTTTTAACCTCCAAATTTCAAGTCAACCATTGACACCTCAGAGGCCACAGGAAGAAGAAGCATCACCTGATTCTTCACATGAACTAAACATCTTGCTCTTCATTTTTTTTACAAATCAAAACTAGTAATTTCATCCATAAAATAAAAATTAACCGCACCCCTTGCAAAAAAAATCGAGAAAAAATATAATAAATTTAGAATATCCATTCATAAGTGAATCGTTTAATAATTGATTCAGTGTTACTTTCATTAACTTATTAGTGAGGTTTTTATGACAGAAGGAATCCAAAATAATAGCAATAATCGTGAAATTCTTGCCTCATCGCCAGTTGTCACCAATGCCAATAATGCGGAAATTACAGTATTAACAGTAAAAAATAGCATTATGTCCAACACTGAAAAAAAACCAGGTATTCAATTATCTAAATCCGAATCAAAACCCGAATTAGCTAAACAATCAGAAAAACTGGAAAAAACTTCTTTTTTAAGTTTTATGTGGTCAGGTTTAAAAAAAGCAATCGGCTGGATTATGGATTATAAATCAGTACAAAGTTTCAAGAATCTTGACCCTCAAGCTGGCAAAAGTTTATATGATTTAGAGAAAAAGCATTTTAAAGAAGGTTTAGATGAAGCTCAAAAAACTGGCGGAGAAAGTACAGAAACCCGGTATTTGGAACACTTGCTCACCACACAAAGTGAACTTTTACCAAATCATGATCTTGGATTAGACAATGCGATTATCGAATTTAAACAATCCGAGGATAATTCTGAGTTCATCTCTAAATTTCTGGATGGTTATCTCGAATTTAAAGCATCTGAACAAAGTAATGACAGTAAAAATGTTGATGCAGAAGAAGTTCAAAAGGAACAAGTTGAATCAGAAGAACTTACAGATTTACAGCCCTACGTCTACGATGCAGAGTCAGAATATGATGCTGGGGAAAAATGGGAAGACACAGAAGTTATTGCAAATGATCAAGTTGAAGTTGAAGTGTCACAAGATGCTTTACTTCAAAAACTTAAAGATCAAGGCGAGTCATTCGAGAAACTTCAAAACACTTATGATTCGTTGAAGCCTTCTGAACAAGATATTTTTAAAGATAGCTTTGATAAATTAAAAAATCAAGTAAGCGATACAACATTAAAATCTAGCGGTTCGGAGGTAATGGCTGATATTAATCTAAAAAACATTGGGAAATTAGATGAAAAGATGAAATTAGCTCCTAAGTTAGGAGATATTCAAACGCGTATCGAAAATGCAAAAAACTTTATAAATAAAGTTAGTTCAGAAGAGAAAGAAGAGCTTGAAATGACTGTTTACGATTTCACTAAGAGAAGTCAAGCTCTTAATGAGAATTTAGCAAAACCATTTTCTAATGTCTCTGAATTGAATAGACAAGCTAAAGAACTTGATAATAATTTGAAAAATTTCGAAACAAGGATTTCTTCACAGACTCAACAAGTTAATGAAACAAGGCCAAGAAGAATTGTAGGTTCTTAGAACTTATTAAGCGAGAATATCTTAAAGTTCTTCTTTTAAAGGTGCCTTTAAAAGAAGAATTCTTTTTACAGAATTGTCAAGTTTTTCGACCGGTACGCGGCCGACTTTAACGGCATGAATGATAGCTCCATGAATTTTTTGGATATCTGAGGCCGCGAGTTCTAAATCACGTTTCCCCTTAATGAGTTGTTTTCCCCCAAGTAATAAAATATCGCATCCTGCGATTAAGGCTTGAATCGCAGCTTCTTCGACAGTAGTGCATTTTTCTAAAACGCCCGCCATCACCAAGGAGTCAGTCATAATTACTTCATCAAAACCGATTACATTCCTTAAATATGAAAGTGTCTTAGAAGAAAGAGTAGAACATTGCACTGGATCCAACGCTGGGACAAGCAAATGAGCAGTCATAATGATATCAGTTTTGGAGGCAAGTTTAGCAAAGGGATATAGCTCACCCCTTTCCAGTTCTTTTATTGTTTTTAACACTTGAGGCAATCCGACATGCGAATCCACCTTAACATCACCGTGACCTGGAAAATGCTTCAGTGTTGTTAGAAGACCGGCCCTATGATACCCTTTTAAAGCCCTCTCAGCAAAGGCAACGGCGACCTCGGGTGTCGCACCAAAAGAGCGGCATCCGATAACAGGGTTTTCAAGATTACTATTGATGTCCACTACAGGGGCTAAATTTACATTAATTCCTACAGCTCGAAGCTCTTTACCAATAGTAAATGCATTTTTTTCTGCAAGGGATGGATCACCGCTTTCTGCGACTGATAAATTACTTGGAAGAATTGTAAATCCTTCTTTTAATCTGACCACTCTACCACCCTCTTGATCTACAGCGATCAACAAAGGCAAAGGATTTTCGTTTTTTTCAGCTAATTTCTGTAAGCTTGAACTAAGGCTCCTCACCTGTGCAGGTGAGGTCAGGCCATTAGACCAATTGTAGTAGATGAAACCCCCTACTTTAAGTTCTTGGATGAGCAATCTCGCGTCATCATTAGCACTTTCCCCTTGAAAATGTACCATGAGTAGCTGGCCAACCTTTTCTTCGAGGGTCATTTTTTCGACGGATGTTATGCCAAAGCATGGGGAAAATAATAGAATGGAGAAGCAAATAAATAGGGGGAACAACAATAAATGAAGATATGTCTTGCGCATGATACCTAGATTTTTTCTTATCGTTAGCTGTTAATTTCCTCACAAGTTGTAGGGCGAAGGGCCGGCTTATACTGAAGTCAGCCCGACCCTACAACTTGTGAGGACCACAAGTTTTAAACATGCTTACGTTCAACAAATCCTTCAAAACTTTTAACTAGCAATTTGACGGCAACAACTTAATTGCATCGACTAGCTCTTTCAGGCCATCACCACGTTGTGCCGAAATCTTGAAAAGCTTTAGAGGATCGTTAATAAAGGCTTCGTTTGCGAATGCTTCATAGAACAAATCAATGTTCAATTCCGCATCGTCAGCATCAATCTTGTTAAGAACTACCATGTAAGGACGATCAAGCATCTCGCAGTTATAAGCTTTCAGCTCTGCACGCAAAACATTAAAGTCATCTACTGGATTACGACCATCGATACCGGAAGCATCCAACATGTAAATAAGCAGCTTTGTACGGTCAATGTGACGTAAAAATTCGAAGCCCAGTCCTTTATTGCGATGCGCCCCTTCAATAATTCCGGGAATGTCAGCGATGAATAAACGTGTGTAGTCTTCTTTCTGGATAAATCCAAGATTAGGCTGCAACGTTGTGAACGGATAAGGTGCTATTTTTACTTTAACATCGGCAATGGCAGAAATTAAAGTCGATTTTCCAGCATTTGGATAACCCACGAGTCCAACATCAGCAATCAGCTTTAGTTCAAACTCGACTTTTTTTTCTTCCCCTTCGCGACCGGGCGTCCAGATGTTTGGTGCACGATTGGTTGGGGTTGCAAAGCAACCATTCCCCTTTCCGCCACGACCACCAACACACAGCTCGATCTTTTGCTTATTCTCAGTTAAATCGAACAAGACTTCTCCGGTTTGAACATCTTTGACTAATGTCCCGCAAGGAACTTTAAGGACCAGATTTTCACCACTACGTCCTTGCCGATTGCTATCAGCGCCGGGCATACCATTATCTGCTTTTAAGATACGTCTATTGCGAAACCACTCGAGCGAATAAACTTGATTATCAGCTTGAATGATGATCGAGCCCCCTTTTCCGCCGTTTCCACCGGTAGGTCCGCCTTTTGGGATAAATTTTTCACGGCGCCAAGCGACAACGCCGTTGCCCCCCTTGCCTGCAACCACTTGAAGGGTCACTCGGTCAGTAAATTTCATAATTTTTTCGATTTTTTATAGTAAATGATTAGTCCTCGATACCTCAGACATATCAGTTTAAGAGGAAACGCAGAGGCGCAAAGTTGGGATTATAGACAGGTAGAGTTCTGTAAAAATGGGATTAATTCACTAGATTAAAAT
>JACDDG010000282.1 GCA_013817115.1 Parachlamydiaceae bacterium
ATATTAGGTCACTTTCGATACTCAAGCCCGGGGCTTTGGCGCAGCCGAATTGTCCATTCTATTTAAACTTGACTCCTTTCTACTGCCTTGTCCTAATCATATGACATTGCATAATCGACGGCGAATAGATGTGAATTAAATTCGCCACATTCGCTTCATTTGCCTCATCTAGTGATGCAAATGAGGCAAATGAGGCAAATGAGGCAAAAAAAACGATTCATGCCATGATATTTGACTCATTCGCATCATTCATGTTTTATCGGAAATCAGAGGGTATTAATGAAGGAACCTACATACGCATTGGTCGTTCGACCGTAAAGGCAACTCCTCAAATCATTGAAGAACTAAAGTGGCAAAGTCATAATATCGATTTCGAAAAAATGCCTGTATATCGCTCAAAAAGCAAATGACGTCGATGAGAAACTTGTGCAACAGTTCTTAGATTCCAGAAAAAATCAATCGAAAACAAAGGTTTCGCAGGAATTAATGCAGTCCTATTCTGTTATATCTGAAGAACACCATATAATATATCCTACCCATGCAGGGATTCTTTTATTCGGTAAAAATCCACAACATTATCTTTCTGAAGCAATGATTATCTGCTGCCACTAATGGTGTTCAAGGACGAGAAGCTATTGCTTCGCTGGATTGCGTCGGTACAAATTTGAATCAATATCATCAAGCGCATAACTTTATTTTGAATCGTCTTTCACATTCATTTAGCATTCAGGGCATGGTTCGCGAAGAAAAGCTTGAGATTCCTGAAGTGGCTATACGCGAGGCATTGCTCAATATGCTCATTCATAGAAATTACCACCTTCCGGCACCCTCAAAATTTTTTTTACGATGATCGATTGGAATTCTTTAGTCCAGGCAATTTTTGGGGGCCTATTAAATCTGACCAGTTACTACAGGGAATAACTTACCTCCGCAATCCATCAATTTGTAAAGTGTTTCGTGAAGTTGGACTTGTGGAAAAAATGGGAACTGGTTTTATTCAGATTTTTCAAAGCTATGAAAAATGGGAGCTTGAAAAACCTCAAATTATTGAAGGCGATAACTTTGTAAAATGCATTTTGCCACGCTTTCAACAACAAAAAACTATTCCACAGCAAGAAATAGACATTCTCTCTTTGTTTTATTCTAGCGATGAGATTACTATTCACGATGTCATAAGCAAATATTCTGTATCACGCGCAACGGCACAGCGATGGCTTCAAATTTTAATGAACGAACAAAAAATAACACGTTTGGGAAAAACTCGAAACATTCGATATCGGAAATTGTAAACCCAGGTTTATATAGCCCCCTAAACCGTAAAAAAAATGTAGCTCAGATTCCGACCGGGTTGATGAGCTATATTTTTGCTACGTTTTCACATTTCCCATTTCATAGCACGTATTAAAAGTGCATTCAGCCAAACAAAGCTTTTTCGCAAAGATTACAAGTCCAAACAATTCTATCATCAGCTACGGCATCATAATTCCCGAAACTCCTTCTTTTAATCTTCTCATACAGATTTGCTTGTCCTTTTACAAGTAAAGCGGCTTTGCAAATTTCAGGGACTAATTTAAATTTTTCGGAACTTAAAATTTTATCTCCAAGGTAATCTGCTGGATGATAAAAAGAAAAATACATATTTATATCCCATACATAAATACGACGCGGTGCACGTTTCAACTTAGGCTTGAAGAAAATGTTTCCTTGCTGATTTAATCTATATATTTCCTGGAATGTAATTTTTACAGCCAGATTAACTTTTTTTGGCGTTTCTAAATCATACCAGCTAAAAAATCTATTCATAAGATTATGAGGCCTGATAATCTCAAGACGCCCTTCATAATCTACAGTGAAATTTCCATCAGGATAATTCCAGAGGATTAATGCATTTTTCTGGATGATCTTAGAATCCAATTTCGGAATAAGTAATCGAGCTGGAAGATTTTCATCCTGTGCAATTTTATAAAATTTTTTGCACGTTGCACCGGTAAGAACTAAATCGTCTGGTGGCAAATATTCAAACATATAGTGAACAATATCGTACGAAAGAGAATTCATAGAAAACCTTTTTTTAATTTAATTAATTAATTAACTAAATAATTTTTAAATATATCATTTTTATAATTTGGCAGTCTACCTAAATATCTAAAAAAAATTATGCGCTTTTAACAAAGTTTTATTTTTTCCTACAAAAAACCTTTTTCATGAATGCGAGAAGACATATTAGTATTACCAAAGGATTTGTTATTTTAGTGAAAAAGTAGAAGGAAAGATTAGCTGAAGCTAAAACCAAATCACAAGCACACCAGTATAACTTAAACACCCTAAACTATTTTCCCTTGTCAAAGTTTTTTTTAAGTTGTAGAGTCAAAAAAAAGCTCACTTATTAAAATTTTGCAGACGAAAAGGAGGGTACATGAGCGATCCTACAGCCATTCCAGCACCCTTCCTTTGGAGGCGTCTTCATTCCCTGACAGGGCTTTTTTTTGTGCTATACCTTTTTGAACATCTTCTAATCAATTCACAGGCTGCACTTTGGATCGGAGAGGATGGCACAGGATTTGTTGAAGCTGTGAATGCCATCCATCGCATTCCATTCTTACCATTTATTGAAGTCGGTCTTCTGGGAGTGCCAATTGCTCTCCATACTTTTTTAGGAGTTCGCTATCTCTTTACTGCTCAGCAAAATAGCAGCTCCACAGACGGGTCAAAACCATCCCTGCCAAATTACTCCCGCAACCATGCTTACACCTGGCAACGCTACACGTCTTGGATCTTACTTTTTGGATTAATTTTTCACGTCATTCACATGCGCTTTGTGGAATATCCGGCTTCAACCAAAGAAGGGTCCGAACACCTATATATGATCAGAGCACAGGAAGATTTAGGACTAAGAGCTCTTTCAAAGCGTCTTGGGGTCGAAATTCTTGAATCAAATCAAATCACTGAGTCCAGCCCTTGGTTTTCAGCACTTCAAAATAAACCTCTGGGCCAAGGAGAAGTGATTGCAATTGCTCCATCCTTTGGAACTGCCGACTTACTTGTAGTTCGTGAAACTTTTAAAATGCCTATAATGCTTGCCATTTACACCCTTTTTGTGGGGGCTGCCTGTTTTCATGGTTTCAATGGTCTATGGACATTTATGATTTCTTGGGGAATTAATTTAACACAGCCTTCACAAAAATACATGCTTGTTTTCAGCCATTTCTTAATGCTGCTGGTAGCCTTTTTTGGATTAGCTGCCATTTGGGGCACTTACTGGATCAACCTTAAACAATAGTACGCAAACGATGTCGAATAATAAAGTTCAAAAAAAAGTCATTGTTGTAGGCGGAGGCCTTGCAGGACTCTCCGCGACACTGAAGTTAGCTGAAAATGGCTATAAAGTACAATTAATCTCCGTGACTAAAGTCAAGCGTTCCCACTCTGTTTGTGCCCAAGGAGGGATCAATGCTGCCATTAACTCGATGGGAGAAGATGACTCGCCGTTAATCCATGCCTATGACTCGATCAAAGGGGGTGATTTTTTAGCCAATCAACCTCCGGTCTTAGAAATGTGCCTTGCAGGGCCAAGCATTATTCACATGATGGATCGATTCGGCTGCACGTTTAACAGAACTCCGGAAGGAAATCTAGACTTCAGACGCTTTGGTGGCACACTGTACAATCGGACTGCTTTTTGCGGAGCTTCCACCGGACAACAGTTACTCTACTCTTTAGACGAACAAGTGCGGCGCTATGAAAGCAAAGGTTTGGTAGAAAAATTCGAACACAATGAATTTTTACGTCTAGTAATAGACGAAAAAGGAATTACGCGCGGCGCAGTCGTTGTAGACCTTTTTAACCTAAGACTGGATGTTCTAAAAGCCGATGCTGTTGTCATCGCAACCGGTGGATTAGGAGTCTTATTTAAAAAATCTACCAATTCTACATTCTGCACGGGTGCTGCTAACGGCCGTCTCTACAAGCAAGGAATGATCTATGCCAACGGAGAATTTATCCAAATTCATCCTACAGCTATTCCTGGCATTGACAAAATGCGGCTCATGTCAGAATCAGCTCGCGGAGAAGGTGGCCGTCTATGGGTATGGGGAGATCCATCAAAAT
>JACDDG010000283.1 GCA_013817115.1 Parachlamydiaceae bacterium
CTTTTTCAGAAACTGCCCCGAGTCGACTTTGTCCTTGGAACAAATAACATCCATGACCTCAATAACGTCCTCGACGAAGTGCTCTCCACGGGGAAAATGATTATTCGAACTGACAACCACTTTGAACATGAGCTCGATTACCTTGGAGCCAAACGCGATGACAAAATAAAAGCACATGTTTCTATCATTCGTGGATGTGATAAATTTTGCACTTACTGCGTCGTCCCCTACACTCGCGGCCCCGAAGTTTCTAGGCCTCCCGAAAACATCATCGAAGAATGCAAGCAACTAGCGGCACAAGGCTACAAGGAAATCACGCTACTAGGCCAAAACGTCAACAGCTACGGTAAGGATAAGCCCGAATGGAAAACGCTATTCCACGACCTTCTATACCTAATCGATTCAATTGAAGGGATCGAACGCGTGCGTTTTATGACAAGCCACCCGGTGGATATTACTCGTGAACTCATGGAAGCAATTCGTGATTTAAAAAGCCCATGTGAATTTGTCCATTTCCCCTTACAAGCAGGCAGCAACCGAATTCTAAAGAAGATGCATCGCATATATACTGTCGAAGAATATATGGAAAAAGTGCAATTGTTACGCGAAATCGTCCCTGGAGCTACTCTTGGAACAGATATCATTGTAGGCTTCCCGACGGAAACCGAAGAAGAATTCTGCGAAACTTTAAAATGTATTGAAGATGTCGAGTACGACACAGCTTTCTTATATACTTATAGTCCACGAAAAGGAACTCCCGCAATGCGCTGGAAGGACGACATCCCTGAAGATGTTAAAATGGATCGTTTAATGCGTCTGACAAGGGCGCAAGATGTTATTGCCAACAAAAAACGTATTGCCTTCTTAGGCACCTCAACGGAAGTATTGGTAGAGAAGCAAAACTTTAAGAATGCAGCACTTTTAAAAGGTAGAACACGTTGCTGGAAGAACGTCCTTTTCCCCGGTGATCCTTCGTTAATTGGCACCATCCAGACAATTGACATTCATAGCTATAGCAATAATACTTTGTTGGGTGAAATTAGAGGGAGCGGGAGCGTCCCAATGGTTGAATCGATCTAGAAATTTAGGCAGAAAGAAAAAGGAGTCAATTTTAGGGCTAATTATTTGAATAACTGGCCATAAAATTGACTCCCATTTGTTTATACCGAAGAGCGTTCAAATTTTGGTTTTTGGCAAAGAGAAAGCTCCCGCGATTAAGCGATCAAAAATGACCCCATATTATAATATTGGGTCATTTTTGATCGCTTAATCCCGGGGCTTTCTCAAAGCCAAAAATCCAACATTTGAACGCTCTTCAGTATACACTTCAAGAAAATTATTTACTTAACATTTTTTCAATATGTGTTCCAAGCAGTTGAGTTGTTTGATAGCTTAGAGAAGTATTATGCCCCTCTTTTATCCCCAAAAAAACTTTATTTTCTTTCGGGCATGTTGGGTCGTCTAGTAGAACTTTAGCCAATGAAGCATTGGCAAAAATAACACCATCATTAATAATTTTTGAACTGTCAAAGATTTCTTCAGAGAGCTTAGAATCAAAGTCCATCCAAGATAACAGTGGGTTATTTTGTGATTCCACTGAATGGCTCTTTAGATTGGCATGTGCATAATAATTTCAGGAGCTTTTAAATTTTTTGATGACTCCACAGAACCCATGTTCCACCCAAAAATTTTTAATAAAAATCCTGCAGGCTTATTCACTAAAAGTGAGGCTTCAGTACTTAAATCAGAAAAAGTTCTGCTTTTTACAAACACATATTTGACATTTTTTTTCAAATCATGAGTTCTTAAAGCATCGCCTTGGGCTCCGCCACCGATAGAGTGCCCATAACCGATAATTTCTTTAGCACCAATCCCTTTTTCTTTATCTTCAAGAAAATTTAACATAGCACGGTAAACCTTAGCCATGGCTTCTCTGTTAGGTAAGCCTGAGCTTGATCCCACACCTGGGTAGTTAAAAACAATCCCATTGCTATTGACTTCGCTAAGAATTTTTATAAAATTGCCAGATGCCATGTGGCCTTCTTCTGCAAATTCTCCATTTCCATTTGATAGTAAAGTCCATCTTCCATTGTCAAAAGTTGCTTCTTTTCCCATGATGGTGGCATCAATTTTGTATCCATCAACTTCAATTGTTAAGCGCTTATATTTCCAATCACCATTTAAATTGACTTGCTGTCTAGCATTATTGGCATAATTCGCAGGTAGCCCCATACGAGATGGGCTTGAGGCAGGCAATAAAACTTTTCCGACTAAAGAATGAATAAGCTTGTAGATTCCAACTGGAAAAATAATAATCGAAAATATTAGTTTAGCAATTCTAAGAATTTTGGATTCAGTGTTCCATGTATAGCTAACAGGCAATGACTTCCCTTGAGAAAAATCCTCTTTTGTAGCTTCTAGATAATTTTCTTTATTGTAAAAAGCGTTTTCTCCACTTAAACAATTTTGCCAAGGTGATACTTGTGTTGGGTCTAAAATCATTACATAAACTCCATTAAAAAAATGATTATTTAAATACAGTACGATTAAGTTCACCTACAAAGATTTGTCAATATCTTATTAGAAGTAAATGCAAAATGAAAATGATCTCTTTAATCCAAAAAAATCACGTTACGCTCAATGTCGGTTGGGTAGCTAGCAGGCTCTTCGGTACCGGTCAAAAACAACTGCCCCAAAGAATTTAATAGCTGAATCAAATGCTTGTTGCGCTTTTGATCGAGGCTGGTAGAAACATCATCTAATAACATGATTGGCTTCTCCCCTGTAAAAGCATTCAAGCGCTCCCACTCCGCAAGGCGTAACGCTGCTACACACGAACGCATCTGACCTTCACTGGCAAAATAGCGTGCTTCATTCTCGCCAATTGAAATGGTTAACTCGTCTTTATGAGGTCCAACAAGAGTACTCGCCAAAAAAACTTCACGATCGCGATTTTTTTCATATTGCTCCAAAAAGTGAGACCGAAGAACAACTTGATCAGCACTCACCTTTCCGGCTGCAGTACGATATATCAATGACAGCACCTCCGACTCCTCTGCAATCAATCCATAAAAGGCTTTTGCAATCTCTTGAAGCTCTTGAAGTAACTCTAAACGCTTATGCACAAGATAGGCTGCTGACACCGCCATTTCATATTCCCAGCTATAAATAGAACTCAAATTCTTAGATTTTAATAGACAATTTCTTTGACGCATGGCTCTAGAATAGCGATTAGAGTGGTAGTGGTATAACGGATCTGCTTGCGCCAGCTGAGCATCCATGTATTGCCGACGTCCTTGTGGCCCCCCCTTCACCAGGTCGATGTCACCAGGAGAAAAAACAACGCATAGTAAAAGGCCGATTAGGCTCGAAGCAGAAGGGTAGGTTGTGCTATTGAGAACAATTTTGCGTTCTTTATTGCTGTGTGTGACTCTAAGGCGTTGTTCGATACCATGCTTCACAAAATTAGCTTCCAAATGAAAATAGGAAGCACCGTTTCGAATAAGATTAGCAGATTGATGTGCCCGGAAAGAATGTCCAGAAGCGAGAAAACAAATAGCCTCAATAAGCGAAGTCTTACCAACGGCATTCGGCCCGCAAATCATATTGAGATGCGGGCAAAATTCAAAAAATGCTTCTTGATATAGGCGAAAATTATAAAGATAAAGTGACTTTAGATACATCGAGTATACTGTATATTATTAAGTGTCAATATAGCGACATAAGTGTCGAAGCCAAAATTCCCTTCCAGCATGAAGGGCTGATTTCTAATAGGGCGGATGCTCCACTCGCATCAAGCAACGATTGAAGGGCTAACAATTGTGGCTACGCACTTAGGTGGCTTTCTAGCGCCCCTACCGGGGCGCACGATTTTAAAAGATTCCAACCCCGGGTTCCGCTATCGCTGCACCCGGGGCTATTAACAGTTCCCCCTACCGGGGGAGAAAACATGTTTGATTAAAATCAAAGTTGGAAGCTAGAAAAGCCATTCATGATCCTATCCCCCGGTAGGGGGAACTGTTATACCGAAGTGCGTCCAAATTTTGGATTTTGGCAAAGAGAAAGCTCCCGCGATTAAGCGATCAAAAA
>JACDDG010000284.1 GCA_013817115.1 Parachlamydiaceae bacterium
CCTCTCATGTTGCTACGCGCATATGAGAGGCACTCCTGAAGAACTAACGAAGCATACCTGACTCATTATTATATTCCATGGGTAATATGAAGCAGCAGTTTAATGATGAACCTATTGTGATTGTGACAGGTGGCGTAGGCTTTATTGGTTCTTGTCTAGTTCGAAATCTTAATGATGCAGGTGTAAAAAACATTATATTAGTGGATGATTTGGGAAAAGGAATTAAATGGCGAAATTTATTGGGTAAATCCTTTATTGATGTACTTGATAAGAGTCAATTATTCAAATGGCTAGAAGGGAAAGAATCAGCGATTGGGGCTATTGTCCATCTAGGAGCGTGTACAAAGACGATAGAGGATGATGCAAGTTATTTATTAGAAAATAATTATCGCTACACTGTGAACCTTGCCGAATATGCTTTTAGAAATGATATCCGATTCGTATACGCATCATCTGCAGCGACATATGGTGATGGACAACAAGGATTTTCTGATAGCTACGAGTCATTGGAAAATCTAAGGTCTTTAAATATGTATGGGATGTCGAAGCAATTATTTGATGTCTGGGCAAAGAGAGAAGGATATCTTGATAAAATAGTTGGTCTGAAATTTTTTAATGTCTTTGGGCCTAATGAATTTCATAAAGGACGTATGGCTTCGGCGATCGTACATGTATTGCCGACAATTCAAAAAGAAGGGGTCATTCGCTTATTTAAATCGAGTCAACCTGATCTTTATTGTGATGGAGGACAAATGCGAGATTTTGTCTACGTTAAAGATGTTGTGCGCATGATTTGTGCCTTTTTATCAAATGGCGCTACAGGTCTTTTCAATATTGCTTCTGGACGTGCAGCCTCTTGGAATGATTTAGCCGCTGCAATCTTTTCTGCACTTAATTTGCCCTTAAAAATCGAATATATTCCTATGCCTGAAGATCTCATTGGCAAGTATCAAAATTATACTTGTGCAGATATGGAAAAGACACGAGCAGCAATAGGTAATATTGCAGATTGCATGACTTTAGAAGATTCAGTGAAAGATTATATTCAAAATTATTTACTTCCGGATCAAATATGGTAAGACTTACCGGTCTTTTAAGCCGCCTATCGCCTGCCCATATTGCTGTAATTGGAGATTTTAATCTCGATACGTATACAGTCGGTAAAGTACGGCGTATTTCTCCCGAAGCTCCAGTGGCTGTGCTCAACGTCTCTTCCGTGGAGCATCGTGCAGGGAGTGCCGGCAACGTAGTACTTAACTTACTTTCCTTGGGTGCCACAGTAACGGTTATTGGACGAATTGGGAGTGATAGTACCGGAGATCACTTAAAGACAATATTTGTTACTGAAAACATATCCACTACCGGGTTATTTGTTCAACTCGGATATCAAACTCCAGTTAAGAATCGTGTGGTCGCTGAAAGTCAGCAAATCGTGCGTGTCGACTACGAGGAATCCACTCCTTTACCTGAGATATTAGAGCAAACTATTATCGATTCCTTACCTACCTTGCTTGCCGAAGTCTCTGTCATTGCCATTTCTGATTATGACAAAGGATTTCTTTCGCGGACGCTGCTGTCAGCTATTTTTGAGTATGCAAAAAACTCTAAGAAAACGGTTATCGTTGATCCTAAAGGAATAGATTTTTCTAAGTATCAAGGGGCAACCCTCATTAAGCCTAATTTGTCAGAACTTTATGCTGCGGCTAATGTGCATAGAGGAGTTCCTATAGAGCATGCCGCAGCAAAGGTGCTTGAAATTGTGAATGCCGAAGCCTTGATGGTGACTCGGTCAGAAGCCGGAATTTCTCTTTTCTATGAAGATGGTAAGCAAGAAGACTATTCAGTCCGTATACATGAAGTCAAAGATGTTACGGGAGCCGGAGACACCGTGTTAGCAATGCTTGCGTATGGTGTGGCGAGTGGTTTAACCCTTGCTGAAGTGACACCGTTATGCAATATCGCAGCAAGTGTTGCCATAGAATGTTTTGGTTGTGCGCGTGTGACTATTGCTGATCTTGCAAGAAGGCTTTTAAAGCTGGATAGAGGAAATAAAATTTTCGATAGCGAGCATATTTTTGCTTTAAAGCATGCCTTAAAAGGGAGTAAAGCTATTGCCTTGGATTTGCAAGGCTGCAAGGGGTTTAATTATGCAATTTTTCAGGCTATAGCGCTGTTGGGTGGTAAACAGGACACGCATTTGCTAGTGCACCTTGGGAATGAAGACCCTGCATGCGAGCTGTTACCCATTCTAAAGGAATTGCAGTCCGTTGACTTTGTTCTAGTGGGTAACGATGGATTCGACTCACTTTGCCAGACTCTTGCTATTGAAGAAATTCATCATTTGAAAGTTTAAATAAAATATTTGGAGTGTAAAAATGCATGTTAATTTGTTTGAGAAGTTGCCAGAAAAAGATATTTCACTCATTTTTTCTATGTTGCCCTATCGAGATCAAATAAATTTAGATGTCGTGTGCAAGCTTTTTCACAAGAGCTTACAGGACAAAGAGATATTTTATAAGTTGCATCATCACAAGTATTCTGTAGAAGAACGAGGTTTACCTACAGAAGAGAATGCTCTTAAAAACTACCTTTCCAATTCAAACATCGATCTTGCCTCTAGGATACGAAATTTGACCAAGCCAATAATTGACTACATGCCTATAGGGACAGGATTGTTGACTTTAGGTATATTATCAAAAACGACATACTTAGATAATCCGTACATCCTCTATTCGATTTTTGCTGGTTGTGGGTGTATTGCAATAGTAGATGTCGTTAGCGATCATTATATTAAAGCGAGACAAGAAGCGTGGGATACTCTCTGGTCAATACAAGATCAACGTCAAGGTAGGGCATGTCGCCAACAACCTTCGCTTATCGAGGGTGTTGCTTTTTTAAGGAAATATCCTTGAGTTTTGTGGACTAGTACACTGTAAAATTGTCAAGATGCTTTTAAATTCAGAGTGATGGCTTTTTCAACCGAGGTTAACGTTCTTAGGTTTTCGATCTTGCGCATAGGCAATGTTGGTTTTTTTGAAAGTGAGGCTTCCATAAGTAGACGTAAAACTATTTCAGTATTATAATCCATGCTACTTAAATGATCCCTTATTCTTAACAAAAAATGTTGGTGGCATTTTTTCGCACTTAAACCTTCGTAACTTTGATAATGTGAAGGTTTTAACCTCCAAATTTCAGGCCAACCTTGAGATGCACATTTTCAAACATATTAATCCCCGCAATCTGAATCTGACCAAGGGGTATTTACGGCTTAATCTAATACGGCGATATTCCAAATTTCAAGAACTTTTCGAATATTAAGAGTTGTAGTTTTACCCTCAATTTTATTTGCCAGTGAACAAAGGCTCATGATAAAATTTTGCTGTGTAATGGAAAAAGCATCTGGGCTTTCTACTTTTGCGCCACTTACTATTTTATTAAATAATTGGAAATGATACATGAAAGTTGCTGGATCGTCAGCCAGTTGAAATTCATCAGTCAAATGAACATTATCAGTTTGCATAATAGAAGGAGCTAAATTTACCAGACGATTTGAAGCTTTTATGTTTACGGTTCCTTCCTCAGATTTAACTTCATTTAAACAAATAACATTAATAGCTGTGATCTCTACATCTGATTTGCTTTTAATGGGAGCTAAAAGAACCAAGCTCCAATCTTCACAGTTAAGATTGATCGGGCCATTTGACTCTAGAGGGGAATGTAGAATGGCAAAAATTGAGCCATTAATTCCCACTAGTTGTAATCTATGATCTTGACTGCTTTTTGGAAAAGAAACTTGAAGTTTTGTGTTTTGAAAAGCATCTTCATGTGAATGTGGCATTGTGTTAACTCCATGGTTGTTAATTCAAGAAAATTTTCAAACTTATCTTTTTAAGCCATTTTTCTTTCTCGCAGCAGCGATAATAAAGGTTGTTTTTTAAATGGATTTGACTTTCTTTCCAAAGGTTAACAGCAGCTTGCGCATTAAGCCAAAATTCAGGAGACGTTTCTAATGCTTCAGCAAGTTTAATCGCTACTTTAGGGGTTTAAAGCTCTTCCATTAATTATACGGTTAATAAC
>JACDDG010000285.1 GCA_013817115.1 Parachlamydiaceae bacterium
CCCCTGTATTATTCCCTCAAGATGGACCTACCGATGGATTGATTACACGTACAGACCCAGGAACATTTTTATTGCCGAATATTGGAACATATATGGTTCAGTTTCAGGTAAGTGTTACCGAACCTGGGCAATTAATTATTGCTTTAGACTCGGGAAGTGGATTTGTGGATGTCGACTCATCAGTCGTAGGGCGTGCAACAGGTACAAGCCAAATTGTTGGCATGTCGTTGATAACGACAACTGCTGCTAACACCTTGCTACAAATTCAAAATCCTACAGGAAATAGCACTGCACTGACGATTACACCTTTAGCCGGCGGTACACGTCCAGTTTCAGCGCATTTAGTGATCACGCAAATCGATTAAAAATTTGCATCAAGGGATAGCATTTGCGAAATGCTATCCCTTTCTCTTAAAACTATATTTTATATTTTTCTTCTGAATCCCTATTTGTCCTTGAATTACCAATCTAATTGCGTATAAGCTTAAGAGAATTTCTTATTCCACGCTTCGTAAACCCTCAAACCTTCAAATATAAAAATAATGAAAAAAGGCATCACACTCACAAAAGCATCAGTTCTAATTGGTTCACAAGTGCAAAATGAAAAATTAGCATTTGGAGCATGTGTGGACTCGAGACTATTGAAAAATGGAGACTTGTTTTTTGCTTGTTCCGGAGCCAAGTGTGATGGGCATCAATTTCTTGCAAATGCGGCTCTTAAAAATGCTTCTGCTGCAGTGGTTTCAGAGGAATATTCTGGAAATAATTTTGGTTTACCTCTTATTCGTGTGAAATGTCCGAGAATAGCGTTGCAAGTTTTAGCTAAAAAAATATTGCAGTCATACCCAACAAAAATCGTCGCTGTAACAGGATCCGCGGGTAAAACCACCACGAAAGAATTTCTCGCACATTTTTTAGCCACAAAATTTCGGGTGGCTTCAACACCGGGTAATTATAATTCACAGCTTGGGATGCCCTTGACAATTCTCAATCATATTGACGGCGACGAGGAGATGATTGTCTTAGAAATGGGGATGACGAAAGCGGGGCATATCGCATCACTTGTAAACATCGCTCCTCCGGACATTGCTTTGATAACAGGAGTTTCGTTGGCACATGCCGAAAATTTTGAAAATCTTGAAGCAATTATTGCTGCTAAAGCCGAAATTTTTTCACATCCTAAAACTCGTTTAGGCATCTATGATTACCAATTAAAAAACTCTCCTTCGATTCAGAAAACTTTACACAATCTCAATCACCCTAATTTTCGAAGCTTCTCATTTGCTTGTGAGGATCAAGGTGCTGATTATACCAGCAAACTTACTCCTCAGGGTATTGAGCTCATGCATAAAGGGGCTACAATCGTCAAACTTGGTCCACTAACATTTCCCGGTAAACATAATCTGCATAATTTCATTGCTGCTGCACTTGCGGCTAATCAATGTGGAATTGATTGGGAGCTCATACATCAAGCTGCAAAGACTTTGACGCTGCCACCTATGCGATTACAAATTGAAGAACATCATGGCATTACGATTGTAAATGACTCGTATAACGCCCTGCCTGTAGCGGTTAAAGCGGCTTTAAATAGCTTGCCGATGCCGAAGTCTGGTGGAAAGAAAATCGCGGTTTTGAGTGAGATGCGTGAACTAGGTTCCTTTTCTGAGCACTGCCATCGTGAGGTAGGAGAGTATGCCTTACCGTTAGTTGATGTGTTAATCTGTCTAGGAGATGGGTGTGCTCCTATCTACGCGACTTGGACTAAAGCTGGCCGACAGATAATTTTGGTGAAGGAGGTTGCAGAAATTTCTGAGCATTTATCAGCTTTGGTTAAAGCGGGAGATGTTCTTTTGGTTAAAGGTTCTCGGCCCAGTAATCTTTCATCCCTAGTTAATCTATTTATAAAGACAGGATCATTCTTGATAAAGGCTTGAGACGAGGTAATATAAATAAACTAAGCCTTTCTTCAAAGCTGAGCTGCACTTGAGCCTAATACTGCTTCGATAAGTTCGCTTATACCGAAGAGCGTTCAAAACGACTCCTGGATCTGGGCCTGCAACTCAGTAAATATATTTGACAGCTTTCATTTATTTGACTTCACACAACGAAATCCCAAATTGTTGAGGCTTGTATCTGGGCTTGTTTTCATTGTTCCTGTGATCCCACAGCCTTTACAATAGCTCTGATGGCATAAAAATGAAGTTCCACGATCAACATCCTTAATTGGATTTAGCTCATCCTGATTTGTTCCCTGAGGGTTATCAACAAGCTCAGTACCTGCTTTCTGATAATTTATGTGATTATAAAAATCAGAACACCATTGCCAAACATTTCCTGCCATTTCATAGAGGCCGTAATCATTGGCCTTAAATTTTCTTACAGGGGTTGTTCGCAGATAATCATCTGTCTTAGTGATTTTGTAGGGGATCTCTAAGCGCCAAATATTGGACTGAGAAGCATATTTACTAAACTTTTCATTTCCCCAAGTGTAAAGATTGTTATTTTGGCCACCAGAGGCCGCATATTCCCATTCAGCTTCAGTTGGCAAGCGTTTACCCGCCCATTCTGCGTAAGCAACGGCATCATACCAAGAAATTTGTACCACAGGATGATCATCTTTCCCCTCAATCGTGCTTTTAGGACCTTGAGGATTTTTCCAATTGGCTACCGGTTTCCATTCCCACCAACTTTTATTACTTTTTAATGAAGGACCGTTTGCTTGCTTTAAAACTCGAGATGCAAGGATAAGAAGTTCTACAAGTGGTGCTTGTGTTCCGGGGAAAGTCACAGATTCTTCAAGAGTGGACGATTTTTCGGCGGTGGTAATATACCCCGTTGCATCTACGAAAGTCTTAAATTGTAGGTTAGTGACAGGTGTCACATCCATCCAAAAGCCGTTAACTTTAACTTTGTGTGGAGGCTTTTCAATCTTATTTGAATTTTTGTTTTCAAAACTCAATGTGAATTCATCCCCAGGTATCCAGATCATCCCAACAGGAGAATTGTGTTTAAATTTATAGCAGTTGGGGAGCTTAGAACAGCAGCAGTCACCCCAGGTAGAGGCTGGGTGAAAAACAGCAATCGATAAGAGAGCTGAGAGAACTGAAAATGAGAAAAGTTTCATGGCAACATCCTAAAGAAATTTATTGAGTATATAGCAGAGGAGATACAAGAATTCAATATAAAGAAATTATTTTATGAAATAAAAAAATTTGGACCCAAAAAATGGTCAGCTCACAACGCTGAGTGGAACAGTAATAATCCCCTGATTTTCACAGGGCAGGACTTAACTGGAAATGTGCGCTTTTTTTAACGCAGAGACACGGAGAAGTAAACATAGTTCTAAGCTAAGAAGATCTTGTTATTTCTCTGTGTTCTCTGTCTCGGCCTCGTGGATTTTAGTGTTTAAAATGGTATTTAAGGTCAAAAATACCTCTACCTATGGCTGACTTACAATAGACTAAGGCATCGCCCACTCGCATCAAGAAACGAATTAAAGGCTAACAATTGTGGCTACGCACTTAGGAGGCTTTCTAGCGCCCCTACCGGGGCGCACGTTTTGAGATGATTAGAACCCCGGGTTCCGCTATCGCTGCACCCGGGGCTATTAACAGTTCCCCCTACCGGGGGATAGCTCATGAAGGCTTTTTTATCTTCTCACTTTTAATTTTAATAATAACCTGTTCTATCTCCCGGTAGGGAGAACTGTTAATAGCCCCGGGTGCAGCGATAGCGGAACCCGGGGTCCTGATCATCTCAAACGTGCGCCCCGGTAGGGGCGCTAGAAAGCCTCCTAAGTGCGTAGCCACAATTTTTTGCCATCATCGTTACGTGCCTCAAGTTGGGGGCGAGGCAACAGGCTATTATAAGTCAATCCAGCAGGCTAAAGGTATTTCAGAATCTAACTCTTCACCAATGTTAAATGCAGAAATCTTTTTTCTTAATATCAACTTTATACCGAAGTGCGTCCAAATGTTGGATTTTTGGCTTTGAGAAAGCCCCGGGATTAAGCGATCAAAAACGACCCAATATTATAATATGGGTCCGTTTTTGATCGCTTAATCGAGCTTTCTC
>JACDDG010000286.1 GCA_013817115.1 Parachlamydiaceae bacterium
TTACTGACCCATCGAAATTATTCTTGTGATTTCGGGAAGCTTAATGACGCTATATACACGATGACTAAAGAACTTTATCATGACCATCATTTTACATTTTGGCGACAAGAAAATGAAAAACTCTTTTTAATTCAGAAGCGAGCAGAAGAAAAACTCCAGAAACGTTATGCAAAACCCTACATCGATTTGCTTGATGCCGAAGAGCAGAAACTTTTTGCAGCCTTTTGGGAACAAAACAAATGGCATTTTCATGAAATGTTCTTAGTCGGCAAAACCTCCATTGAGCAAAATGAAGAACTTAAGCCCTATTTGCAGTACTTTAAAAGCTGGTATGATGAAATTTGTCAAGGAGCTCATAAAGAATTGGATTGGTATGGTTCTTACACACCTTTAAAGAATTTTCTGCAAACTCTCCCCCCTTCACATTGCATTTCCTACTTGCAAACCTTTCGCTCCTTCCGTGATTTGACAAGAACTCTGATTGGAAAGTATCCTCAATTAAGAAATTATCAAAAGATTCAGACTGAAAAAGAATTGGCCATGGCATTTTATCCTCGCTATGGCTATGGCTACGGTCGATCACAAGCCTATCGACAGTCTTCTTCGCAGGGATCAATATTTAAACTAGTTACAGCTTATGAAGCTCTGATGCAACGTTATAAAGAATTAATTGGTGACTTGCAGGAAACCAAAAAAATTGCCCTGAAGCAGTTTCAATTGAATCCTCTTGAAATCACTGACACAAACTTTACGGTGGGTAAAGAAACTTTTGTTGGTTATACCCAGGAGGGCAAACCTATTCCTCGTTTTTATAAAGGGGGTAGAATTCCTCGCAGTGTGGCGGCTCGCCTTGGTAAAATGGGCGTTCTCGAAGCAATCGAAACTTCAAGCAATCCTTACTTCGCCCTACTTGCCGGAGATGTTTTAAGTTCTCCGAATGACCTTTCAGAGGTTGCTAGGCTCTTTTGCTACGGAGAACGTACCGGCATCGATTTACCAGGAGAAATCCCCGGCAAAGTTCCAAATGATTTGGAAACGAACCGCACCGGCCTCTATGCAATGGCTATTGGCCAACACACACTTGTTGTCACTCCGTTGCAGGCTAGTGTAATGCTTGCAGCTATTGCTAACGGAGGTAAAATTTTGCAGCCTAAACTTGTTAAAACGATCATGAGTTGGGCTCCAAGAAAATTAGATAAAGACGGAGAAATTCGTTCAACTGCTCCTGTCAGGCTACAGAGGCCACCAACAATCCAAAAGCATTCAATCGATATGCCAACAGAAGTGCGCAGTATTTTACTTGAGGGCATGCATCGGGTGGTATTGCGTTCTCAGGCGGAAAGCATTCCTGCACTTTCTCGTCTTTATCGACCCTACCCTGAAGCGATCAGCGATTACATTGATTTAAAAGATCAGTTACTTGGTAAAACTAGCACAGCGGAATCGATTGAACGCATTGATCTTGATCTCAAAAAAGGTTTAAATATTTATAATCACGTCTGGTTTGGCGGAATTGCTTATAATCAAGATGAGAAAGCAATGTTTGTAGCTAAGGATAAGTTTGGTTACCCTGAAGTGGTGGTTATCGTTTATTTGCGTTACGGCGGTTTCGGTAAGGAGGGAGCACCTATAGCGGCACAAGTGGTCTCTAAATGGCGTGAGATCAAAACCCGTATGGCAAAAAAACAAAGTTGATTGGTTGGTTGAGTGGTTTATTGGTTGGTTGAATGGTTGAGTTGCTGGGTTGAGGCAATGTTTGGGCGCATTTTTTAACGCGAAGGCGCAGAGAAGCAGAGGAAGGCAAGGAAAGGCAGGGGGGGCTGGATAAAATTTTGGGATGCTGCACTTTTTTATTCAACACAGAGGCACAAAGACACGAAGACACAAAGACGTGATAAAATCCTTGCGTGTAAATAATCCTCTTATCCGAGCCTTTCCTTAAAAAAATTGTTTAAATTCTGGCTTTGTGTCTTTGTGTCTTTGTGTCTTTGTGTCTTTGTGTCTTTGTGTCTCTGTGTCTCTGTGTCTCTGTGTTGAAAAAAAAGCGCAGTATCCCGAAATTTTATCCATTCCTCCCTACCTCCCCTTACCATCCTCTGCGTCTCTGCGCCTTCGCCTGACCGCTTCGCTTTCTGAGAAGCCCAAGCAAAGAAAAAAATTCCACAAAAGATGACAGCAAAAGGGATTTGCAACTTTTTTAAATACTCATACTTTTGAGAAATGAGTAGGTTATCATCGTTAGAGAGTTTTTCCATGAGATCGTGATTTTCCACAACTGCTTCATATAGGACTAGCTCTGATTTACTGCGAAGAGATCTCCCATAAAAGGTTGTGAAACGATCCATAAAAAAAGCGAAAAGGCTAAACACAGGTGTACAATGGCTGCAAGACGTACGGGTGTGGCAATAAAAGTGCCGGGTTGAAATATTTTTTTAACGTTTTCTGAAAAACATTCCTTTAAAAAAAGATTTTACAAGTTCAACACCTATTCGAATTTGCATGCTATCATGAACGCTGTTTGTACAAAAGCATTGATGCTGATCAATCGGTCTAAGGAAAAGGCCTTGCTTTAAATTTTAGCAAAGGACAAAATATGAACATCATTAAACCTCAAGGAGTTCTGGAAACTATGGCGACAGGGAGAAGCACAATCACAAAAAAAATGCTGATCGATTCAATTTCTCAAGAAAAAGAAATTAACCCGAGCGATGTGCATCATGTTATCCAAGCTTTTCTGGATAAAATGACAAATTACCTAGCTGACGGCTATCGCCTAGAATTCCGAGATTTTGGAGTATTTGAAATTGTCGAAAGGCAACAGAAGATCGGCCGTAATCCAAAGCACCCTGAAGCCCCTATTGTTATTCCGGCCCGCAAAGCGGTAAAATATACTCCGGGTAAGAAAATGCGCACTTTAATCGCTATCAACGATCAAGCTTAAGAGCAAATTAATTGGAGCAAACTAAGTATATTTAAAAATCTGTTGAGGCCCGATTTAAAAATTCAAAGTTGACACAAATGATTAGCTTAGGTAACGCTTAAGGTAAAGCTTAAGCTCAAAATTTTTAGAACAAAGGCAAATTTGGAATCATTTCTATTTTAGGCAGAGAGTCATTTTCATTTTGCGCTTACACAAAAACATCAGTCATTAATGGATATTAAAGGGTCATTGTGGTTGTGGTCTTTGACGTTTCTAGGGCCGTATGATGTAGTAAAAAATTTTCAACCAATTTATAGACTTCATCTTTGCTTATTTTATCTGTATCTACAATCAAATCATAGTCTTCAAAATTAATTCTTGAATTCACTAACGAAGCTTCTAAATCATTTTCAGTTCCTTGATAACAGTCCCTCGCAGATTGCCGATTCTTTACTCTATTTCTGAGCACTTCCACTGAAGTTTTTAAGAAAATTTTTATAGGCCTGTGCTCAAAATTTTCGCTTTCGAATAATTTTTCAATCTCCTGTATTCGTTTTGAATGGGCATTTGCATCGATGATTGTATTCGTAAAATTTAACGATCTTATAATTAGGGTTCTAGATATATTGTTAACATACTTTAAAAATTCTGGAGAAACTTCCAAGCCCTTGTTAATGAGACTTTGGCGTATAGAATCTGTGGAGATAACGTTTAATTCAAATGCATTTTTAATTCTTTCAACTAATGAGGATTTGCCAGAACCCTGAAATCCACCAACTAAAATTAATGATGGTTCCACCTTTTGCGGATTAGCTATAAAATTCTCTGATAATTCCTCAACAATTTGTTTTTCTAACTGGGTATTATAAGCGCTAATTACATCTATAGGACAACTCAAAATATATAGCATAAAGAAACTCCTGAGGAAATTTTTTTCAGTTTCATAGAAAATTTATTTTAAATTTAATTTTTGAAAATTCATGACCATTTTTTAGGACAATAGTTCAATATCGCCATGTTAGGAAATCTTCAAAAATCCTTTATACCGAAGTGCGTCCAAATTTTGGATTTTTGGCTTTGAGAAAGCTCCCGCGATTAAGCGATCAAAAACGACCCCATATTATAATATTGGGTCATTTTTGATCGCTTAATC
>JACDDG010000287.1 GCA_013817115.1 Parachlamydiaceae bacterium
AAGTTGATGAATGGCTTGCAGAGGCGTTTAGATAATGTATAACCTTAATAAGGAAACTGCTATGGAAGAGAAACAGAATCACTTACAGAGGGGAAATTCGAAGAATTTCTGACACGCCACCAAATTGGGGTCGAGTTGATTTCGTTCATCTAACAGTATTTGCAGCTTGGTAGCTTCATTCATCCATTGGATAAAGAGAGATTGAAGCTTCAGTTTATTGTAACTTTCCGTAGGCTCTATCGAAGCTTCTTTCATTTCGCTGCAATTTTCAAGTATATTAATGATGGCATCGGGAGCGGTTTCTTTTGTAATACTCTGTTTCAAAACCCGGTATTTCTTTTGCAATTGTAATAGTTTTAAATTGATTTTTTCAAGTTCATTTGCCCTAAGTTCTTTAAAATTAATGAGTTCCTGCGAATCTTCTACCCCTAACAACTCAAGCTTCTGAATCTTTAGGTCATATTTTATGATTTCCTCATAACATTTTCTAATTCCGGATATTGAACCCTCATCCCGCATCACTTCATTTCGTTTTGTCATGGACTTTTTGAGGGAAATATTTAAATTTTCCTCGATGTTTAACAGCTTTTGCGAATCAAATTTGCCGAAATAGTCTTTCAAAAACTTGAGATTTAATTCTTCCAGATTGGGAATGTGGTTATCCGTGATTAATTTTTGGTACATCCAATCTTTAGCAGTTAATTTGACATAAGATGTTGGTTTTTTATCGATTACCAGCGCATCCATGTCGATCGATATGTTTTTTCTCCAATTGTCAAGGAATGTCTGATTGAACTCACTTAATTTTTGGAGATGGTGATTGTTGGCAATGTTGTAGCGATCTTCTAGAAATGTGCCATTGAGCGTGGACGCAACATAAGCACCAAAACAAGCAGTAGCTTCTTGGTCATTAAGTGAAATGATTTTCGACGCATAGGTGATAATGGCGGCAGGGTTTCGGCTTTCTTTAAACTTTTCTTGATATTTAAGAGTAAAGTCCTGCACATCACCGCAAGCAAGCTTTTCTTTTAAAAGATCTTCTACAATTGTAATCACTGGTTTCACTGTGTCCGCAAATTGATCGACTTTATCGAATTCGAAAATAGAGATGACCGACTGGATATTTCGCAGATAAGCATTTTGCCGATCCTTAGATATCATAGAAGCCCATGCTTTTCCTTCAGGCATTTCGCGGATAATCCTAGCAAGTACCTGCTCTTTTTCGTTTGCTGAAAGATGCGTATCTTGCACTAGAAGAATCAGCATCTCGATCAGAGCTTGCGCATTTTCCATCCTATAAAAATGCGACGATGAATGTTCAGTTTCACTTCTAAAAGAGCCTTTATCGGTAAAAATTCCGGTATTTACCCCCTGGGATACCAATAATGCAGATAATAGGCAAGTGAGTTTTTTCCAACGCTCCTTTTTCTTATCAATATTTAACAGCTTTGCACTTAAGTCAGAAAAGGCCTTATGACCATTTTCCTTTAAAGCCAACGAGACGGCAGAGATAGATAGGGGGAACCTAAGAGACGGTTTCCCAAAATCAGCAATACCTTCGATAATCCCTTGGCGATCTAGCCATTGAATTTGATCATCACTCAAGTAACTGACAGGTTTTGTGAAAAATATCATGGTCGTTGCTAACCAGATGATGTTTTGATATTTGGCGTAGGGATCAGAAATATCAATGATCTTTTTTAACACTTGGAGAAATGGATTGTAGGGAAATTTTTTTTCTGAATATGACTTTAAAATCATTTGGGCTTCATCAAAATCAAAATCTTTGAGCTCATCGATGTTAAGCTCTTTTTTCAACATCGTATTTAATTCTGTAAGATCGATTGGAATAGTGGAACCCACTCTAAAATTGCATAAAATCGAAAATCTATTAAATTCTGAAGTGCTATTCCAGAGACATAAATTTAAAATTTCAAGCAGCTGTTTTTGATCCTTAATTCGGAAATTTTTAATATTTTCTGCTAAAGTTCCTCCATCTTGGCGTGCACAGATTTTGGCAATCTCAACTAATTGACCCTCATCCTCTAAGCCAAAATTCATCATATATCCGCTAGTAATTTTTCCATTTTGTTGAGCACAGAGTTTAGCAATCTCAAATAACTGCTTCTTATCTTTAATGTCAAAATATTTGATATATGATGAAAGAGTTGGTCCATTTTGTTGAGCACAGATCTTGGCAATCTCAACTAATTCCTTTTGATCTGTGATGCCGAACCCCTGAATACTCATACAAAGAGCGATTCCATCTTTCTGAGCGCAGAGCTTGGCAATTTCAATTAATCTATTTTGATCTATAATATCAAAGTATTTAATTCCTGCGGCTGACGCTCCGCTTTGCAAAGCACAGAGCTTGGCAATCACATATAATTTGTTCTGATCTGTAATACTAAAATTTCTAATATACATGGCAGTCTGTCGCCCATTGTTCTGTGCGCAGAGCTTTGCGATCTCAAATAATTGGTTCTCATTTGTGATACCGAAATTCTTAATATTATTGGCCGAAGCTCCATTTTGTTGAGCACAAATCTTTGCAATCTCTGATAACTGCTCTAAATCTATAATTCCGAATTTTTTAATATTTTTAGCGGTAATCAGTCCATTTTGATAAGCACAGTGCTTCGCAATGTCAAATAATTGATTCGGATCTAAAATTCCGAAATTCTTAATATTTTGGGAAGTCGCGTCTCCATTTTGTTGAGCAGAGAGTACAGCAATCTTGTACAGCTCATCTTGACTGAAAGCTAAAGTTAGATCATCCTTTTTTAAGAGCTCAGCCATCATTTTTAAATGAGGAAACAAATGGTCTCGAATTGTCATTCGGTCTAAAATGTCAGTTATCATAATTACGCTATTCATGTTTGTAATATTTATCGATCTGCAATATTTGTCAAGGTTCCATTTATCTAGCCAAGGGCTGCTTTTTATCATAATCAGAATATCAAATAACTGGTTTTGATTCGAAAGATTAAACTTGTGAATATTTTTAAGAAGTTCATTTGGAGCTTTAGCTGCACAGAACTTAGCGATCTCGAATAATTGAGGTGATTCGATTTTATTGGAGATTTCGCACCTTGCAAGGTCTTTAGTTATTTGCTTAGCTATTTGATTCAGTTTTATTTCGATAGCAACAAGTAGGTGTTTGCCGGGTTTTTTCAGAGGTTGATTTGTGCCGATGATCGTTTCCAGGCCTTTACGAAACACGAGAAGAGCAGTAGAGAGTTTATTGAGTTCATTACATAAATTGGCAAATTCATCATCATTAATGGACTTGTGCTCAAGTGCATGGATAATCTCGTCTAGTTTTTTGCTATGCTCTTTTGAAAGATCTGTAAACTTTAATGCAATTTCGGCCTCAGATTGCTCGAAAAGGGTGGGAGCATTTTCTCTGGAGATAGCAAGCGAATTACAACCTAATTTGCTTATCGTCAGGGCTAACGATGGAGATCGATCCAATACATAAAAGCATTTTTCACTTTCATCCCATGCTAATTTATCTGTGGAAGCAGGGGAGATCCCTTCCCATGTACTGAGCGAATTTGTAATGTTTGAGACATTAGTAATTAGATTATTAGATAGATTATTAGAGAACAAGATTTACCTCACTTCCTATTTTGGTTAAAAACACCTACAATAAGTAGGCAGTTGTAATAAATTAAAATTATTCTGTCATGCTTATAAAATAATTATACTCTAAATATTATTTTAAGCAAGACCCAATTGAACAGGCCCCAAAAGGGATTAACCAGCAACAAGATTTGTCTAAGGTAAGAAGGTTTTCATGATGAAATTTATTAAGCCGGTGATCCAGTTTTGCAAAGGTTCCAAATGATACCAATCTGCCGCGCTCAGCTCTTCGGCAATAGCTTAAGCTATTGCATCGTCGCTGATCGCAGCATCTTATAGCTCTTTGCAAATGACGTGATCGATTTTTTAGGTGCAATTATCTCACTGAATGTTCAAAAAAGAGGTTTCCAGCCCATTGTTTTCATCGAGCAGGGCATCTTCTAGCCAAAATTTATCTTCA
>JACDDG010000288.1 GCA_013817115.1 Parachlamydiaceae bacterium
GGAGAGCCGTATGCGCTAGTACCGCCCGTGCGGTTCGGAGGGAGGGGTGGTGAAAGCCATTCCTACCTCTATCTTTTGTCGGAGAATGGACATATCCTCTATCTTCCAATTTCTCAGAATAGACTCTTGGATTAGAGCTACAATCAACAGCGAATAGCTCGAATTTTCTATGAAGCAATGGAGGGCATTGTTCAGCGAACAACGCCGTTAGTTTCGTTTGCTCTTTTTTGAGCTCTTCAGGATCTGGATTTATCTCTGCCTTTTGCCGAAAAAGATTATCTACAACATCCGTAATACTGCTATAACCTCGTCGAAATAAACGACTCAAGCTAAGTTTAACAGAGCTTTCTTTTGTTGTTTGGCCAGCGATGGTATCTATAAGATCCATCGTCGAATCGGATCGATATGTGAATAAATTAAATAATTTCTGGCGAAAATGTCGAAATGAGTTTAGAATGAGATTTGTCATAGCCTGTATTCCTATCAATATCTTTGTGAAATGAGACTTGATTTATACAGGTTATGACATTTTTTTTGAATTATTTTTTTCTGTAGAAAATATTTACGTTTGGACAAAACACAATTGTAAAGTCAGCCTCCTATCGATTCTGGTGCGAAGCACCGGATGGATAGGAGCTGACTTTACAATTGTGTTTTGTCCAAACTCCAGTATTTGATTGATAATCTCTAAATCGTGTTTTTTTCCTGTTCACAACTTGCCCATATCTGCCATTTTTTTTGTTCGCAAATTTGTTCGCAACCGATCGGTCGTCAATAACCGGCAACATATTTACAGACTATTAACGTACTGTGAACATCATTCTACGTGAGCTTAAAACGACTACTTGTAAACAATCCCACAGCACAAGAAGAAGAAGAAAAAAGATATATAAATAGTTATTCTATAGAGAGGCTGTGGGAAAATAGCAGTACTCAAAAAACGACCTAAAGCCCTATGATGAATGAATACACTTAGATAAGAACAAGGACTGGTTACATGACTGCTTTGGAAATTAGCACCTATTTCGATTTACATGACTACGAGCATAGCGCACTTTTTGAACAGTGCACTTATCCTTGGGAAGCTTTGGCCAATATAGAAATTTATATCCAGCAATTTTCAAAACAAAATAAATCTGTTAGTCAAAAATCATATCCCGGAGCCATCTTAGTTAATCCTGAAGCTATTTTTATTGCAGAAGGAACAGTTGTTGAACCTGGCGTTTACATCGAAGGGCCGTGTATTATTGGAAAAAATTGTACATTGAGGCATGGTGCCTATATTCGAAAAAATGTTATTACCGGCAGTGGATGCGTCATCGGAAATAGCACAGAGCTTAAAAATGTTATTCTTTTACATCATGCTCATCTTGCTCACCACGCCTATGGAGGAGATTCCATTTTTGGAAATCATTGCAATCTCGGTGCCGGAGCTAAATGTGCTAACTTAAAGTTTGATAAAACTGAAATTATCGTCTATCATGAAGGTAATCGATATAAAACCGGACTTCGTAAATTTGGAGCGATCATTGCAGATAAAGTGCAATTGGGATGCAATTCAGTAACAAATCCCGGCACAATGCTAGGAAAAAATAGCTTCCTTTACCCCTGTACTAATTTTGGAGGAATCGCACCCTCAGAAAGTACCATTCGATCAGATGTAAAAGTTACCATTTCCTCACAAAAAGCCAAGAGATAAGAATGACCGCCCCCTTAAAACAAATTCTGGAAAATTATCGCTTAAGCATCGACGATCTTATTCTGAAAACCATCCCTCAATTAGGAAAAAAATCTAAACTCCGTGATGCTTGCGAATATGCCCTCTTAAATGGTGGAAAGCGTTTTAGGCCTGCCCTTGTTTTGATGGTAGCCAATACTCTAAAGAACACCCTAGATTTATCTTCAGCAGCCTTAGCTATTGAATACTTTCATACGGCCTCCTTGATCGCTGATGACCTTCCCTGTATGGATAATGATGATGAAAGACGCAATCAACCTTCTCTGCATATAGCCTTTAACGAATCCACCGCATTAATGGCCAGTTATGCGTTAATTTCTGCCGGATATACTAATTTATCTAAAAATGCAGAACTTCTAGCTAAATCCTCTTTACCGCATGCTTTAAAGGCATACGAAATCTGCATGCTTGCTGTAGAAAATGTATCATACAATACAGGCCTTTTTGGAGCTAGCGGAGGTCAATTTTTAGATCTTGATCCACCAAATCTATCACTTGAAACTCTTTATGAAATCGCGAAAAAAAAAACAGCTTCTCTCTTTGAAATTTCATTTGTTTTAGGATGGCTTTATGGCGGAGGTGATTTAACTAAATTACAGCTTGTGAAAAAAACAGCCTACCATTACGGCATGGCGTTCCAAATTGCAGATGATATTCAGGATATGCAACAGGATCTTCTACGTGGCTGTGCGATTAATATCGCTATTGTCATTGGTGAAGAAAGTGCTAAGGAGCTTGTCCATAAAGAAATGAAATCTTATGCAAAACTTTTAAAAAAATTGGATCTCAACTCTCCGGAGCTTTTAGCCTTAATGCAGCTCACATAATGTTAAGAAGATGTTATATTATATAGTTAGACGTTTGCTACTTCTTCCTCTGACCCTTTTTGCCATCGTGCTTGTCAATTTTATTATTGTGAATTTAGCTCCGGGTGATCCGGTAACACTCACGGAAGTAAGCCAGGAAGGCGGTGCAATGCGCAGAGAGGATAAAACAGTTGCTTTTGGCAGCGATGAGCGGTATTTACATTTCCGCGAACATTACGGATTGACATTGCCGATTTTATTTAATACTTGGCCTTTTATGACAAAGGAAAAAGTATTGATTCAGTTGCAGGCTCTAGTAACAAAAGCTCCATCCCCCGATAATACCTCAACGCTGTCAGTCGCGGATTACAATGCCTTACGCATATCCTTTGGTGATAGTTCACGTTTTGTCATGGACATATTAATTGCTGTAGTTATCAATCAGAACGAATCTTTCGAAATGCGCCGGATGGCAATGCGCTTTTTTATAAGAGGAGGCAATGCACAAATTTTCTTAGGCCCTGATTTAACTTCTGAGCAAAAACAATATAATAAAAAAGTAAGTCAAGATGCTGAACTTCTCAACACCTTCCTTTTACAACCAAAAAACTCATTAGACGAGATTAATCAGAAAAGTGCCTTGGCTCTGAAATGGTACACAGAAAACAAGAATTTTTATAATTTTGAGCCTACTTTTAAACAAAAAGTACTTCTCTTTTTTTTCGAGACACGCTTTTGCAGATATATGAGCCGGGTAATGACTTTGGATTTTGGAACTTTGCGAAATGATAATAATAAAACTGTTATCAGCGAAGTCTCAAAACGATTTAAATATTCGCTAACATTAGCCTTTGTCCCAATGATCTTAACATTTTTTTTCTGTCAATTTTTTGCTTTTATCATGGCTTTAAAGCACCAAAGATGGCCGGATCATTTTTTGAATGTCATCTTTTTATTGCTTTATGCTGCCCCTGTTTTTGTGGTAGCGCCTTTTTTAATAGAAATGGCCCTACACCGTAATTTTCCATTTACAAGCATCCCGATTCCATTAAGTGGATTTACAAGTCCTGATGCCATCTATCTTCATAAAACCTCGCTACAGCGCTTTTATGATGTTATACAGCATCTAATTTTACCTATGATTGCTGTCATGTATGGAAGTTTGGCTGCTCAAACACGTCTTTCTCGCACGGCAATTCTAGAGGTGATGCGTCAGGATTATGTGCGTACAGCTTGGGCTAAGGGGGCTTCTTTGCCAAACATTCTTATTCATCATGTGGGTCGCAATGCTGCGATCACGATTGTAACCTCATTGGCGGGGTCACTAGGGATAGTGCTTGGGGGTTCTTTAATAGTTGAGACACTTTTTGAGATTAATGGCTTTGGAAAATTTTTTTATGATGCGGTAGTGAATCGGGATTATAATGTGATTATGTTTTCGACTTTAGCCGGATCATTTTTGTCTTTGGTGGGCTTTTTAATCGCAGATATTGCATACATG